>JAILHW010000102.1 GCA_024695605.1 Lachnospiraceae bacterium
GCGACGGATCTTTCCTTTGATGAAAAGGGACGGGCATCCTTTGTCTTTCATATGCAAAAAGAAGCGCTCAAAGAGATCGCACCCATTCTGGGCTACAGCCCTTGCAGATCGCTTTCGGAGGCGGGAGAGGAGCATATCACCTTCCCTGTATCTCTCGGGGTTGTGGGAAAGCACAATGTATCCAATGCCCTTTCCGTGATCGCAGCTGCGCTTTTGATGGGAGCCGAGCCGGCGGTCATTGCAAAGGCACTCTCAGAGTTTCACGGAACCGACAGACGCTTTGAGTATAAGGGCAGCATCGGGGATGTGACCATCATCGATGACTATGCCCATCATCCCACGGAGATCGAGGCAACCCTTCGGGCCGCTGCCAAGTATCCCCACAAGACGCTGCGCGTGGTATTTCAGCCGCACACCTACTCCAGGACCAAGTCGCTGCTGCATCCCTTTGCACAGGCACTGTCTTTGGCAGATGAGGTGATCCTGGCGGATATCTATGCGGCAAGAGAGACCGATACACTGGGAATCAGCTCACGGACTCTGCTTGCGGAGCTGGAAAAGCTGGGTGCACCCTGCGCCTATTTTCCCACCTTTGATGAAATTGAAAGCTATTTATTAAAAAAATGTGAGCCCGGTGATGTGTTGATAACTATGGGCGCCGGAGATGTCTATAAAATCGGCGAACACCTTCTGGGCAAATAAGTTATTCACATTATCCACTTTTCAGGTGGCAAATCCTGCCGCCCGGATTGTGGAAAAATACCGGTTACATAATGTAAACAGAAAACGGCGCAGTTTCGCCCCGATTTTCAGACTTCGGTGTTTATGTCAACGAAACGGATGGAGGTTTTCCACTTTTTCCACAGTTTCCACAATTGTCACAAAGTGCCTGTTTATCTGGCTTTGCGGGCAATTTTCGGGTTTTCTTTTGAGGGCGGTTGTGTTATACTTTGCTTTGCCCGATCCGGGGTAAAAAGAAATGTGGGATGATGAAAATGAGCCGATTGACAATCTTTAAAGAGAATCCGTCCGACTGCGTCAGGATCTCGACGCAGTTTATTGACCAGTACCTTGCAGGGGCCAATGATGCCCAGATCAAGGTATATCTGTATCTGCTTCGTATGGTGGGAGCATGTCTTCCCACCAGCATTTCCGATATTGCCGACAAGTTCAACCTGACCGAAAGAGACGTGGAGCGTGCGCTTGCGTACTGGGAGAAGCTTGGCCTTTTGGAGATCGAATACGATAAAAAGGGAGAGATCTGCGCTCTGCAGCTACCCTCCGATAAGGATGCGCTGCAAAAAGGCCAGAGCCAGAATCAGAGCCAGAATCAGAGCCAGAACCAGGCTACGATCCTGCCCCTTCCTGTTAAGGAAGCACCTGCAAGACAGGAGCCGGAGAAGCTTCAAAAAAGAGAGTTTTCCCGGGATGAGTTAAAGGCCCTGAAGCAGCAGGAGAGCTTTTCCCAGCTGTTATTTGCGACGGAGACCTATTTCGGAAGGCCGTTGACCTCGGCGGATCTGCAGAAGTTTGCCTTTATCCATGAGCAGCTGGCCTTTTCGGAGGAGCTGATGGAATACCTTGTGGAGTACTGCGTTGGTGCTGACCATAAGGATATGCGCTACATTGAAAAGGTGGCCATTGCCTGGCATCAGGCGGGGATCAAAACGGTGGCCCAGGCCAAGAACCGGTCCTCCCGCTATGAGAAGATCGTCTATAACGTGATGCAGGCCTTAGGGCGCCGCTCAGACGTGACCCAGACGGAAGCGGATTATATTCTGAAATGGTATCATGAATACGGATTTTCGGAGACCGTGATCCTGTATGCCTGTGAAAAGGCAGTTTTATCCACGGAGAAAAACCGCATCACCTATACGGACGGGATTTTGAAAAACTGGCACGGGGCGGGCCTTAAGACCATTTCCCAGATCCAGAAGGCGGAGGAAAAAAGAACCCAGAGCATGCCGCCTGCCAAAGGCCCTGCCGGCGAGAAGGGTGCCATGGGCATGGTGCACAACCAGTATATCAGACGGGAAGATACGGATATGGATGCACTGGAAAAGGAGCTATTGAAGTATAAATGACAAAGAACAGTGACAGGATCCTGGATGACATCCGGCGGGAATATGACAGACTGCAGCTGGAAAACAGGACCCGTTTAGAACAAAGAAAGCAGGAGATCTTTGAAAAGATCCCTGCTTATAAAGCGCTTTTGCAAAATACCAGAAGGTCGGAGCTGTCAAAGCTGTATCAAAAGCTGGCCATGCCGGGAGAGACGCCGGACGGCGAAACCAAAGACGGGGGCGGAGAGGTTCTGATGGATCAGGAGAGCCTTCGCAAGAAAAAGGAAAGCCTTCTGACAGAGGCAGGATACCCTGCGGATTATCTGTCCGGGATCTGGCAGTGCAAGGACTGTGAGGATACCGGGTACCTGCGGGATGCATACGGAGCAAGGAGCATCCGCTGCAAATGCTTTACCAAAAAGCTCACACAGCGCCTTTCTGAGGAGTCCGGTCTGGCGGAGCTTTTGAAAACAGAGAATTTTGACCATCTTTCCCTGGACTATTATCAGGGAGAGGATCTGGAAAATTTCAGCCGTGCACTGGAGCTTTGCCGAAAATTTGCGGCAAATCCGAAGGACGGCTATAAAAATTTCTTTTTTTATGGTAATATAGGTACCGGCAAATCCTTTTTATCCTGCTGTGTGGCAAAGGAACTTCTGGACAAAGGGCTGGAAGTGGTGTATTATTCTGCGGGCAGACTGTTTGACAGACTGGCTGCGGCAAAGAATGCCGGAAGGTCGGATCAGGAGGAGGATGCGGGCGCTGTTCGCAGCATGATCTATGAATGCGACCTGCTGATCCTGGATGATCTGGGAACGGAATGGTTTAACAGCTTTGTCTTTTCCGAGCTCTTTTCCCTGATCAATGAAAGGATCCTGAAGGAGAAACCCACGATCATTTCCACGAATCTGTCTCTTACGGATCTGAAGCGGATCTATTCGGAGCGGCTCTTTTCCCGGATCACCAGCAACTATCTGATCTGCAAGTTTACCGGATCGGATATCCGCAGGGAAAAGGCAAGACAGGCGCAGGAAGACCAAAATTAGAAAGGAAGTACATGCATGTCAGAGCGTGAAGAACTCAGAAACCTCGAAACCATACCGGTAGGAAGTCTGGGGCTGATCCCTGCTGCCGGCTGCACACAGCTGGGAGAAAAGGTCGATGCCTATCTGGTAAAATGGAGGACCACCAGAGAAAACGAGCACAAAAATTCACTGGCATTTAAGGGGTACATGAGAGATTCCTATATCTTAAAGGCCAGGGTACCCAGATTCGGAAGCGGCGAGGCCAAGGGAGAGATCTTAGAGTCCGTCAGAGGCTACGATCTGTACCTTCTGGTGGATGTGGCCAATTACTCTCTGACCTATTCCCTTTGCGGATATGAAAACCGGATGTCTCCGGACGATCATTTTCAGGATCTGAAGCGCATCATCGCGGCGGTTGGCGGAAAGGCCAGAAGGATCACCGTGATCATGCCGTTCTTATATGAAAGCCGCCAGCATAAGCGTACGGCAAGAGAGTCCCTGGACTGCGCCATTGCCCTGCAGGAGCTGACCGGCATGGGCGTGGACAACATCATTACCTTTGACGCCCACGATCCCCGGGTACAGAATGCGATTCCCTTAAGCGGATTTGAAACCGTACAGCCGACTTACCAGTTCATCAAGGGCCTTCTGGGTCATGTGGATGATCTGACCATTGATGCGGCACATATGATGATCATCAGCCCGGACGAGGGTGGTATGAGCCGTGCGATCTATATGGCAAACGTGCTGGGACTGGATATGGGTATGTTCTATAAGAGAAGAGATTATACCCAGATCATCAACGGCAGAAATCCCATCGTGGCACACGAATTTCTGGGCAGCAGCGTAGAAGGCAAGGACTGCGTGGTCATTGACGATATGATCTCCTCCGGAGAGAGCGTTTTGGAGGTTGCCAGAGAACTGAAAAAGAGAAAGGCAAAGAGAGTATTCATCTGTTCCACCTTCGGTCTTTTCACCGGCGGTCTGGAGCGCTTTGACAAGGCTTATGAAGAAGGACTGATCAGCAGGGTGCTGACCACAAACCTGGTATATCAGACTCCCGAGCTGTTATCCAGAGAGTATTACATCAACTGCGATATGAGTAAATACATCGCTTACATCATTGATACCTTAAACCACGATGCATCCATTTCCGATCTGCTCAATCCCAGCGACAGGATTCAGGCGATCCTGCAAAAGTACAGGGATGGAAACGGCAAGATCAGCTAAACAGAAAAAGGCGGAAACAACATGACTATCGATTATACACCGAAAGGGGTCTGCAGCACCCGGATTCAGGTAAATGTAGAGGACGGCATCATCAAAAGCTGTCAGTTTACAAACGGCTGCAACGGTAATACACAGGGCGTTTCCCGCCTTGTGGAGGGAATGAAGGCAGAGGATGCCATAGCAAAGCTGGAGGGGATCAAATGCGGATTCAAGTCCACATCCTGTCCCGATCAGCTGGCAACAGCCTTAAAGCAGGCCATTTAAAAGCCGGATTATCCCTTGTGTGCGGAGGAAGTATGAAAAAGATCGTATTAACAGGCGGCGGAACAGCCGGCCATGTAACACCGAACCTGGCACTGCTGCCCAGGCTTCGTGAGTTAGGATATGAGATCCACTACATCGGTTCCTATGACGGGATCGAGAAAAGACTGATCGCAGATTATGGCATTCCCTACTATGAGATCGCTACGGGAAAGCTCAGAAGGTATTTTGATCCGAAGAATTTTTCCGATCCCTTCCGGGTTGTAAAGGGCTTTGCACAGGCCAGAAAGATCTTAAAGCAGATCGGGCCCGATGTGATCTTTTCCAAGGGCGGCTTTGTATCCGTTCCCGTGGTAAGGGCGGCAGGGACCCTGAAGATCCCCTGCATCATTCATGAGTCCGATATGACCCCGGGACTGGCCAATAAGCTTTGTATTCCCATTGCCAGAAAGGTATGCTGCAATTTCCCGGAAACCCTGCAGACCGTTCCCGAGGAGAAGGCGGTACTGACAGGAACACCCATCCGCGCGGAGCTTCGCAAGGGAAACAGACAGGCGGGGCTGGATTTCTGCGGCTTTGATGAAAACAAGCCCGTGATCCTGGTCATCGGCGGATCCCAGGGAGCAGCCAATGTCAATTCCGCAGTCAGGGAAGCGCTGGATGAGCTTTTGAAGGATTTCCAGATCGCCCATATTTGCGGACAGGGTAAGGTGGATAATGTGCTTTTGGTAAAGCCCGGCTATAAGCAGTTTGAGTATGTGAAGGCAGAGCTGAAGGACCTGTTTGCGGCTGCGGACGTGGTGATCAGCCGTGCCGGCGCCAACGCCATCTGTGAGCTTCTGGCACTGCAAAAGCCCAATCTTCTGATCCCGCTGATAGCGGGCAGCAGAGGCGACCAGATTCTGAACGCCAAATCCTTTGAAGCACAGGGCTTTTCCGTGGTCCTGAGCGAGCACGATATCACACCCCTTCTTTTGACGGAAAAGGTGCATGAGCTGTATTTTTCCCGCCAAAGCTATATCGACAACATGAAAAACAGCGTACAAAGAGACCCCATTGAAACGATCATTTCCCTGATCGAGGAGGCAACTGCCGACGAGACGGACAAGGAGCCTGCATCCGAAGGCTGACGGGAGGGCGTATGCAAGTATCTGTTCTGATCTTTGTGGTCGTCATTCTCCTTTTGCTGGTGCTTTTATTCCTGGGTACGGACCCGGTGAAGGTCGGCACGGCAGCACTGCTTCTGATCGCCGTCGAGATGATGATGGGCGTGGAGCTGTTGCAGATCGGGATCGGTATGCTGGTCCTGATCTTTCTTGCACTGCTTTTGATGGTGGTGTTTTTCTCAATTTCCCTGGTATTGTTTTTGATCTTTCGCCCCGGAAAGGCTTCTTTTGAGCAGATCGTGCCGCTGAAGGAAGCGAGGGCGGGCTTTGCCAGCTATTCCCTGGATGGCGAGGTGTTCTATTGTATTTATCCCATCGAATTTCTTATCACCAAATATTTTTATAAGGAGAGCCGGGAGGTGTCTGTCCGGTATCACAGATTCAAACGGCGCAATCTCTTATTTGATGCCTACAGCCGGGTGGTCCTTTTGATCGGACTGTCTTTTTCGCTGCTGTTTTTTGTGATCATCACCTCCGTGCTGCAGACGTTTCTTTCGCTGTAGGGATCGCCGCAAAAATGGATGAAAA
>JAILHW010000116.1 GCA_024695605.1 Lachnospiraceae bacterium
GCTCCCACATCCTCCATCATTTCCGAAAGCGCACGGCTTTGCAGATAGAGCCATGCTTTGTCATACTCATTGCTCTGCAGCTGCATGGTATCCTGTATTTTTTCGGCATCCGTCTTAACCTGTCCGTTTTCTCCAATCGGCATAATCTCCTATCCTCCCCTGTTCTTTATTTCTTCCCGACAACCTTTGGCTTTTCTTTGAGCCGGTCTTTCTGCTCAAACCCGTTTGCAACATTCAGCATCACTTCCTTCAGATCCTCGAATTCCTCCTGGTTTATGACGCCTTCCTTCCTGTTGTTTTTTGACGTTGTTCGGGTTTCCTTGATCTCAAACTCTTTTTTCTGCCCCTTCTTCGCCTGACCTGCTGCCTCTTTTGCCGCCTCCCGGGCCTGCTTTTTCAGCTCCTCATCTGCATTGATCAGCTTGGTAACGCTCTTCATGGTATTCTCATAAAAGCCCAGCCAGTATTCCTTTTCGGAAAGCTCCTGCAGGCGCTTTTGCATATTTTCAGCAATCTTTTCATTCCCGTCCGGGTACAGGGCCTGCTTCATTGTTTCATTCTGCAGAACCTCATGCTGCATCTTCCGGATCTTTCTCCAGGGAATGTTGCCACCCTCCTTTTGCGGAAACTTGGAGTAGTACTGGCTCAGTGCAATGTCCTCGGCAATGAGGTTTTTGGCTTCCTGATAAAACGCTCCGAACTGCTCATGGGTGCCGATCCCCTTCTTGGCATCCGCCAAAAGCTTCCCAAGCTTTTCTCCCATCTTACCTGCTTCTTCCTTGATGGCTTCCAGTCTGCCCTCTACAGTGCCTTCCCGAAGCGCCTTCTGCGCCTCTTCAAAGCCCGCTGCATATCCGGTTGTGCCAAATACCTTTCTCATTTCCGTCAGCATTTCGCCGCCATGACCCTTTTTGATCAGGGACAACACCTTCGGATCCGCCGTTACGCTCCGGAAGGACTCCCGTTTCATCATTGCTTCGGCCTCCTTTGACAGACTCCTGCTAAAGTCCTTTCCCATAAGCGGGATCGGATGATCCAGGCTGGCCTTGACACCGCGCTCTGCCTTGATCATGTTTCGAAGGACCACAATCTCCGCTGCCTGTGCAGTGGGCTGCTCATGCCTCCTTGCAGCCGCCTTTGCCTGCTCCTGCAGCGCTTCGATGCGCTCCTTTACTGTGGGCATAAACCGTTTCAGACCGGGATCGTCATTTTTCAGCTGTCCGGGCGGCAGATTCTTCAGATAGTCCTTAAACAATGCATCCAGGCCGCCTCCATGCCCCTTTGCAGCAGCATCCTGTGCCTTCTCCATAAGCTTTTGATCTGTCATCAGGCGATCCAGAAAATCCTTCATATGTCCCGGCTTTTCAAGCATCTCCCTTGCCTTGTTCTCAATGTCATACTGCGACTGGATGTCACGCATCAAAATGGAAATGGCATCCGGCTTTGCGCCTGCCAGCTGCCTTGATGTCATGATATAGACGATGTATTTTCGAGCCTGCGCAGGATTATTCTTCATCTTGTTCCTGTTATAGGCAAAGGATGCCTTCCAGCCTTCGATCCATTTATCGGCACTCCTTTTGGTATCCTTCTTTTTCTGAACCTGCTCCTCTGCCTTCTTTTGCGCGTCCAGCTCCTTCTGGAACTCCTGCTTGATCGGCATGGCTTTTTCTGCATTCAAGCCGAAATGCAGGCTTCTTTCCATGATCTCCAGGCCCTTTTGAAACTTCTCCCGGATCGCCTGAGGCTTCATCTTCTCCATATCCAGCGCAGCCTCCGAAAGCAGTCTGCTAAGATTGGTCTGCTGCCTTCCTTCCTCCAAAAAGCCCTGGAACCCCTTCAGATGATCCAGCGCCTCCTGACGTGCCTGACTGTCATACTCCATATAACCGATTTGGGACTCATTCAATATCTTGATATCACTGTAGTAGCTTCTGATCGCATCCCGCAGCTTTTTGTTTTCCGCATCTGCCGCTCTTTCCTGTTCGGAAACCGGCCTTTTGAACCGATCCTTCCTCTCAATCGCTTCGATTTTGCTATTCAGTGAAGTGAGCGCGGAGGACAGGATGCTGTTCATCGCATTCACAGCCTTTCGTTCCTGCTCCCTTGCTGCAAAGGTTTTCTTTTCCTGCGATCGTTTATCAAACTCCTCGGCCGAGACAAGGGGCGCATCCTCCGGGGGAGCCTCTTTTTTCTCCTGTATATCGTCCTGCCTGATATCGTCCGCCTGCCGGCCCGGCTCTTCCTGCTTTTCTTTTCCCGCTTCAACGGATGCGGCCTTTTTGATCTCCTCCAACTGAAGGCCCATCTCTACGAAATTGGAAAATGCCATAAGACCGGCATCCACTCTTTCCGGCTTCAGATCTCTCTCCTTCGCCTCTCTGACAAGCCTTGGGTAGGAGCCTTGCAGAAACTGTTCAAACCCTTCCATCTTCCGAAGCGCAAGCGTCACATTCTCCTTGGAGCTCATAAAAGAAGACCTGGATACGATCGTTCGCATCGCTTGCGTATAGGTATTCAGCTGGGCGTAAAAAGGGTCCTGATCCGCAGAATGCTCCGCGGCGATCTCCTCCAGAACAGACAGCATCAGGCTGACCTGTGATCTGGATCTTCCGTCAATAGACCTTTTTTTATATAGTGCGTTATAATCAAGCATCGTATCGTTCCTTTCTGCCGGTCTTTCTGCCGGTCTTTCACCGCAATCTTTTCGTGGGTTTCTGTATAGAACAGTCAAAAGCCCTGCCTATGGTTGCAAAGGCGCAAAAAACCTTTACAGGATCCGGATATCCGTCAACGCTACCAAATCTCCTGTCAGGGCCAGATAGACTTTCTTTGCCGGCTCAATACCGGTTGTAATATTCTCAATGGAAAGGCCCAGATTCGTGGTGCGAAGGATGACCTTATCCCCTCTTCTTTCTACGCTCACCTCGCAATCCATCCCCTCCAGATTTTGCTTCATCCAGTTGTCCCAGCCCACGAAGTCCGCCTCTTTTTTGGTGGTGAACCTGTTTTCACAGGGCTTATCGGCTCCGTCATCCTCCCCGTTGAGTTTGATCATCTGATACTCGATGTAATTTTCTCCTTTTATCCTTCCGTCATCGGAGGTAAACAGCACCAGATAGGGGCAATGCCAGATCAGGTCAGCGCCCGGCAGGCTCATGGTATGAACCCCCACTCTGACCTTTCCCGTGATCTCGATCCCTTCCGTGGATGCCGAACGCCAGGTATCTACCTGAACATTGGGAAGATCCGACTCCAGATGCTCGATATAGCTGACGGGTTTTATGATCCTTTTGATCTCTCCCGGAGCGATCCTTCTTTCGGTCGATTGCACGTTGATATGATGCAGGCGGCAATTCTCCCCGGTCAGTCCCACATAAGCCGATTTGGATACGCTCGGAAGCGCCACGATCACTTCCTTTGTCTTCCCGGGCGAGCGCAGGACCAGTCTGATATGGTCCTTACAGCGCCCCAGCAGGATCTCGTAGCCATCCTGATCTTCCGCCTTCCCTTCGGTCTCCTCGATCCTTCTGGCCCCTGTGGTGATGCCCGGCCTGTCAAACCAGAGCTCTGCATATTCTAAATAGTGATAAGCCTTTATGGTCTTTTCATCATCATGGCATCTGGCATCATAGGAATCAAAGATGACCAGAGAGGGTGCAGCAAAGCCCTGCCCGCTTTCCACAAGGGGTTCAAACGAAAACCCAATCCGCTTTTCCCGCTCCTCTGCCGCGATCCCGACAGTGACCGTCTGTCTGTAGTCCCTGCAGGTAATCTCCTCTTCCGGCTCCAGCGGGGCATTCTTCTGATTTTCATTGCTGTCCTTGTCAATGATCCTGACCATGATCTCCGCAAATTGGGGATCAAAGGCTTCCCCGGCCTCCTTGATAAAGGTTTCCCTGGCCACAAAATCAGGCTTCGCATCCCGGTAGTGCTTTTTGGTCGTCATCGTCACATAAGCATCTGCCACGGCGATGATTCGGGCAATCTCCGGGATCTCATCGCCCTTCAGTCCGTTCGGATAGCCCGTCCCGTTATACCGCTCATGGCTATAGCGGGCACCCAGTCTGAGATAGGGATACTCCTCAATATTTGAGAGAATCTCATCGCCGATCATGGGTCTGGTTCGCATGATCTCATAATCCTGCCGTTCAGGATCCCCTTCACGCTTGATCACCGCATCCGGAATGCCGATCATTCCCACATCATGCAGCAGGGCGGCATAATAAACCTGCTCGCACTCCTCATCGCTCTTGCCCGCGTACTTCGCCACGCGCCTTGCATAGTTCGCGGTGCGCAGGGCATTTCCCTTTGCAAAAGCATCCTTCTTTTCCACTGCGCTGACAAAGGCGGTAGCTGTCTGATCAAACAGTCGCCGCATCCGCTCATGCTCCCGCTTCATCGTTTCCACTTCGATCTCATGCGCCCGGATCAGCGTATTGTCCAGATCCAGATACATAAAGATATACAGAGAAACAGAGACCGCCACCATCGACATATTGACGATGGAGATTCCGTAGGTTTTGATCTGTATCAGTCCGCAAATAATGGGAACAAAAATATATAACACAAGGGAAATATAGGTCCATTTGCCAAACAGCTTCCTGTACTGGCGTACGACCGTAAACTGCACGATCGGACACAGCACCGGAATAATGTAGGCAGCCAGAAAGCCCGTACCGCGATGATAGACATTGGATGCGTCAAAGGTATAATACAGCCCCGTAAATGCTGCGACCACGGCCATGAGCATTCCGATCACGGCCAGGATCCCCGTGAGCTTCAGCCGCCTTGGGATGGCCGTAAGCTTTCCCTCCTGCCGAAGCAGATCTACCAGGAACAGATTGAAGCCTAAGACGATCCCCGAGGTCAGGAAAAATACCATAAAATTGCTAACTCTGACCATGACATAAGCCATCCGCCCCGGATCGCCCGCATAGAGATAGGCTTTTCTGTCAAACCAGAGCAAAAAGAAGGCCACGATCAGCATAAAGAGCAGGATCATCTTTCTGGTCCTGCTTAAAAACCTGGTCTGGAGCAAAAGAAAGATCAGAATGATGCAGCTGCCGCATAGCATTAGCATCAGATTCAGCTGATAAGTGCGAATCAGATCAAACATCCGTGTCCTCCTTTGCCGTATCACCGAACTTCTTCCGGATGCGTGTCACTTCCTCAATGGCATCCAGAAACACCTCCAGACACTTGGGATCGAACTGCGTACCGCTCCCTTCCTGCATGATCGCCACTGCCTTTTCGATGGGAAAGGCCGGCTTATAGACTCTCGGAGAGGCCAGCGCATCAAATACATCCGCCACCGCCATGATCCTGGCCGAAAGCGGGATCATTTCCCCGCGCAGGCCCTCCGGATAGCCCTTCCCATCCCATCTTTCATGGTGATAGGCCGCCATATTTCTGGCCTCCTTGAGGTAGTTATCCCCCTCCACGGTACTGATGACCTTTTCCATGATCTCCTTGCCGGCCGTCGTGTGCGTCTTCATGATCTCATATTCCTCGTCCGTCAGCTTGCCCGGCTTGTTGAGAACAAAATCCGGAATATTGATCTTGCCGATATCGTGCAGCGGCGCGGAACGCACCACATCCGACATGAATGTAGGCGTGATCTTCTGGGCATAATACCCTTTCTTCTTCAGCCCCTTTACGATGATCTCGGCATAGGCCGAGGTCTTTTGTACATGGGCTCCGGTATCGGAATCACGGCTTTCCACCAGATCCGCCATGGTGATGATCAGACCATCCTGCAGCTTTTCCGTGGAATCAGACAATTTCCTGATGCTGCGCATCTGCTCCGCCTGGTTTCTTGTCATGCTGCTGGCAGAGAGGTACAGGTTTTCCAGCTCATCCCCGGTATGAATCCCCAGACTGCGAAATGCCCTGACATCCGCATCCATGCTCTCCTGGTCATCGGAGGTTTTGGACAGCTTATCCATCCCCCTGGCGATGACATTCAGCGGCAGGATGATCTGATAATCCGTCAGCCAGATGGTAAATGTGCAAAGCAGGATGAAAAAGCCCAGAAAGACGGATACCATCTCCGTCAGAAAGCTCAGACCGTCCGCGTTCAGCTTCTGCATATCCACATCCGCGATGGCATAGCATACACAGCCGCCGAATTCGTCATACACCGGTACCGCCACTGTCAGAAGATAGCCGTTTTCATCATCGGTCACAACGGGATCGATCTCTTCTCCCTTCAAAAATCTTTGCTTTTGCGGCGCAAATCCCTTATCATACGGGATTACGCTCGCTGCCTCGATTCCCTCGCCCCCGTTTTTATCAATATCAAACACCACCTGGAGGCCATCCCTGAGCGGCTTATACACGCATATATACGCAACATCCGGAGAGGCTGCCAAAATCCGCTCAAGCCGCTCCTTCGTCAGCCGGTAAGCCGCCGATCTTCCTCTGTTCATCAGATAGGCCCGGATATGACCGGGATTGATCTCACTTGCGGCCAGATTGACGGTTCCGATGGCGATCTGCTTGCGCTCATTGAGGGTCATCTTGCGAAAGACCCGGGCACTCAAAAGCGCACACACAAGCGCTACCGTGGTCATGGAAAAAATGAGCACGATCAGGGTTTTGATCCGAAGGGATACCCGCCGCACATTGGTTTTTCCCCGCTTTTTCATCTCCTCCGTATCGAGGGCCTTTTGCATCCACATGGAAAAGCCGAACAGATCATAGGCACCGGCAGGGATCAGGTGCAGGATCAAAACGGCCAGAAGCACTGTGATCACCTTGTCCGGCAGATCCGTGATCAGGCCGGAAAGAAAATGCGCCATGCCGGGGGGCAGGTGCCAGGCTTCATACAGTACTCCGCTCAGAGACTCACCGCCAAAGGTAAGGCCTTCCATGAACCAGGGGATCAGCGCCCCTATCCCGCCGCCGATCAGGGTAAAGACGAGCACCATGCCGATCAATCCGCGCAGCTTTTTATGCCACCCCTTTCTGACAAAAAAGGCGGTAACAACAGCGATCAGCACATTCAGAATACCGTAGTACAAAGCCGCGGGATCCCGGATGGTCTTGAGGATATTGGTGACAAACCCCACCAGCACACCGGGAAAGCTTCCGCCCGCTGTGGCAACCACCACCGTACCGACCGCATCCAGGTACAGCGGCAGTCCCAAGCCCTCTGTCAGAAGGCTCAGCAGCATATTGAGCCCCACTCCGGCAGCGCTCAGAATAAAGGCTGTCAGATTTTTATGTTTCTCAAAAAATCCCGACATTTTTTGGTTGTTCATGGACTCCTCCGAAGGAACGTGCCTGATCACGTTCAATCATGCACAATTATACATGATCATCATACCACAAAACCGTCTCACTTAGGGGATTTTTTTCTATACAGCCCTGCTAAATCCGTATATAATTATTTTGCAACCATCTTGCAGGATTTTGTGTATTACAAGTGACAGAGTATCCATACTCTTGCAACGACTACTTGTACATATTGATCATGAAAGAAACTCTAGATATGCACGAACCGGAAGAATACAGACAGCCATATGTCGCCGAAAAGCGCCCGCTCCCTTCACCAAACGCGCGAACGGAGGATCTGACCATATTTGACTATGACTCCAATACCGGCCAGGAGATGATGGCCCATGCGGAGGCCATCTCCGGCATGGCAAAGAACAGCC
>JAILHW010000120.1 GCA_024695605.1 Lachnospiraceae bacterium
CTACCGTCAGGGGCTGCGGCTCTTTTTTGATGCGCTGTTGGGGGTGGGGAATAGGAACTATTTTTATGGGATCGTACGAAATTTTAGTGCGTGGAATGAAGGCTTATGATATACTGATTATGTATGTGTAAATTGTGAAAACGGCGCTTGTTAACCGGCTTTTTCATAGATAGAGGTGGATAATTTGATCATGAGAAAACAGTTCAGAACGAAGGCAAAACGATTGACGGCATTGGGCCTTGCGGCGCTGCTGTCTTTTTCAGGTCTCACGGAGCCATTTATGCAGGATTCCGAGGCCTGGGCAGCACAGACTTCAGATGCCGGGGCTATGCAGGAATCCGGGGCACGCCCTGCGAAGGCATCAAAGTCCAATCCGGAAACGATCGAGCCTCAGACAGAACCGGTTTCTGAAGAGGAGGAGATTGAGTGGCACACCAGTACGATCGAGGATTGGGATTACCAGTTTGATGAGGATCTGCGCGTACTGGAGCTTAGCGGTTATAAAGGGAGTGCAGAGCACATCATCATTCCGGCCGATATGCAGGTGGAAAATGAGGGGCACTTTATTGAGGCTTCCGTAACGTTGGGCAGGATTGTGTCGGAGGGAGAGGGATATACCGGGAAATCGGTAAAATCCATCAGCTTTCGCGATGCGGATGGCCGGGGAGTCTGCGTGGCCGGAGCGTATGATGAGGAGACGGAAAACACGAAGGGCAATCTCTTTCAGGATTGTCAGTCTCTGGAGAGGATCGATCTGACGCATCTGGATCTGGCCAATGAAAGCTTTTATGCGATGGGGCTGTATAGCTGGCCGGCGGTGGAAGACCTGGGCGATATGTTCCGCGATTGCGAAAATCTGAAAGAACTCGATCTTTCGAGCCTGAACACGGAACATGCAACCTCTATGGCACATATGTTTGACGGATGCGGGAAGCTGACAAAGCTGAATCTGGAGGGCTTGAACACGGAAAATGTGAGGAGCATGGAGGGGATGTTCAAAAACTGCAGCAGTCTGCAGATTCTGAATATCGGCTCCTTTGTTAAGACCAGCTTATACAACATTGGTGAGCTGTTTTACGGATGTACCAATCTTCGGACAATCTTTGCAAGCAGCGCGTTTGACATATCGGACGTAGAAAACGGAGACTTTTACGGCAATAATCTGTTTACCGGGTGCGATCACCTGGTCGGCGGATATGGTGCCGGATTTGGGGAAGGCCACTCCACGGCAAATCTTTATGCCTATGTACCGACGGAGGAAAACACCTATGGCTATTTTACGGATGCGGCTGCCATCCCTTATGTAACAGACTATGAAGACTGGGCATATATCCTGAAGGACGATGGCATTCATCTGTATTATTACATTGGAGAAAAAACGGCCTTCATCCTGCCCGCATATATGAATGTCACGGATGGCAGGAAGGAGCGGGTGATCCTGGAAGGGATTGCAAAAACGGATACCGCTTATCCGGATGATCTGGAGCATGCCGATGCCGCGGGAACAAGTGATTCGCTGACCTCCATAGTGATAGGAGACGGCGTGAAGGCTCCGGTCAATGCGTCCGGCCTGTTTGCCTCTCTTACGGGGGTGGAGGTTTTGGATCTGTCGGGACTGGATACCTCTGCCACCACGAATATGAGCGGGATGTTTGAAGGAGATGCCTACCTGCAGGAAATCCGGATGGATGGGATCAATACCTCCGGGGTGACGGATATGTCCGATTTCTTCAAAGGGTGCATTGGACTGGAAATGGTGGATCTTCGCGATTTTTCCACACCGGCGCTTAGCGATGCCGATGGAATGTTTGACGGCTGCAGCTATCTGAAGACGATCTATGCGACCTCGGCTTTGGATCTTGGCGGTGTTTCCGAAGAGGATGTGGTATTTCGGAATTGCTATCGCCTGGCAGGAGGAGAGGAAACAACGTTTGACAGTGAAGCGATGGGCCCGGCATTTGCCGTCATCGACGGAAAAGAAGAGGCGCCGGGATATTTTACGGATGCCGCAAAGAGAGGGTATCTGACCACCATTGAGGATTGGGAGTATTACTTGAACAACGACGGAGGAGTGACGCTGGTAAAGTATACCGGAGAAGCAGCCAGCGGGATCACGGATATCGTGCTGCCCCACAGACTGCGTCTGGGACAGGGGCTGTATCCGGTATCTCTTCGAAGACTCGGAACAGGGTACAATGCTTCTGAAAATGCAGATACGCCTGTAGCCGGGCTGACTTCCATGAGAGTGGAGAACGGCGCTGCGGCAGAGGCCGATGCGTCCTATATGTTTTGCGGAGCGACTAAGCTGAAAAGCCTGGACCTTCAGGGACTTGATTTTACAAAGGTCAGGGATATGGATTCCATGTTTGCGGAATGCGGGAAGCTGGAGGAGCTGAATCTGGATGACTGCTATGCAGAGGGGATTACCAGCATGGGACGGACATTTTATAAATGTGCTTCCCTAAGGTCGGTGGATGTTTCCTGCTTCTTTACCGGGAATTGCACCTATATGAGCCAGACCTTCTATGGCTGCAGCTCCCTGGAGTCTTTGGATCTGAGCGGCTTTCTGACAGACAAAGTAACCACCATGAATGATATGTTTTATCAGGATTATGCATTGAAGGAGCTTTCACTGGATCATTTTCACACGGCAAAGGTTACGTCCTTTACCAATATGTTTTACGGATGCAGCAATCTGGAAACGATCTATGTGACAGAATCCTTTGCATTTGATGCGGTTTCGGCCAACATCCCACAGAATACCCAGGCGATGTTTTTGCTGTGCAGCTCTCTGGTTGGCGGAGACGGAACCTCCTATATCTCGGACGGAGTTAAGGATGGGACCTATGCCTGTATCGATGGAAAAAACGGCAAGCCGGGATATTTTACCTACAGATATGTTTCGGATAAGGATGATTGGTATAGTCGCCAGCCCCAGGATACCGACAATGACGGAAAAGCGGATACTATGATGCTGGACGGATATATCGGAAGCGAGACGGATATCACAATCCCGGCCTATATGGATGAGGAAGCAAATAGCTATTCGGTTGCCATCAAATCCATTATGGGATCCACGCAGGGGATCAGAGAGGCGATAGAAAATCACTATGACGGCGCAGCGGCAAAGCTTGAGTCCGTTACAGTATGGCCGAAAGTCAAGGGCGTGGAGGCACATCTGTATCCGACTAGTTCGTCAGCCTGCATCGAGGGCATGTTTCATGGTGCTACGGGGCTTACCAGGGTGAAACTGGCGCATCTGGATACATCCCTGATGACTGATATGGACAGCATGTTTGCCGACTGTCCGAAGCTGGAAAAAGTACAGATCAGCGGGTTTGACACCTCCTCAGTGACCAAAATGAAGGATATGTTTTACGGCTGCTCATCCCTAAGCAGCGTGAACCTTGAATCCTTTGATACCTCCGCTGTTACCGATATGTCCGGTATGTTTGAAGGTTGTGAAAAGCTGGAGCAGATACAGCGCAAAGAGACCTGGCGCACTTCAAAGGTGCAGGATTTCAGCCGGATGTTTAAGGACTGCAGGGCCCTTACCAGACTGGATCTCAATGACTTTTCCACCGCATCCGCAAAAAAGGTCAGCGGTATGTTCAAAGGGTGCGAAAGCCTGACAACCATCCGCAGTGTAAAGAGCTTTGAGCCCGATCGGATCCTGGAAGATACCGGCATGTTTGAGGGCTGTGAAAAGCTGGTGGGAGGAAGGAATACCGCTTATGCCCGGAAGAAGGAAGCAGGGGTTAAGATGGCGCGTCCGGACATCGGCGGCAAGCCGGGATATTTTACCGGTACCTATGATGAAAAGCTCCTTTCCTATGGCTTTGACAATACCTTCAATGGCCTGAAATATGCCTCCGGATATCACATTCCCGAATCCCGGTATCAAAAGGTGTATGGCAGCAACGGAAAGGCCATGTATCACTTCTATGATGATGAATGGGGCGGAAGCTGCTATGGACTGTCCGGGACCAGTGCGCTTTTGATGGAGGATAACGACCTGAACCTGCAGCAGTTCAGAGAGGGGATTGAAAACCTCAGAGAGGTGCGGATCGAGGTGGAAGGCGATCCGGAAAATAAGGACGAACTCAAGGAATTTACCGAGGCCATGCAGATCTCTCAGTTTGATCCCAGAGTGCAGATTTGCTACGTCCTGAACGATGACTTAAATGACCTGGTGGAGGCGGTGAAAAATGACCGCCATCCCGTGATCCTTGGACTGTTCGGAACGGAAGGCGGACATGCTGTATTGGCTTATGCCTACGAGGATACGTCAGAGTACAGCGGACGCATCCATATCTATGACAGCAACTGGCCCGCAGAGGATCGGATGATCTACGTTGATAAGCAAAACGGTCATTATACAGACTGGTTCTATGAGCTGGGAGAGACAGCGGATGGTCAGATCATTACCTGGGGCACGCAGGAGCAGCCCGAAGATGCAGCCATCGCCTACATTCCCTATGAGATCTACGCCACGGTTTATACCGAAGGCGGCGAGTACGCAGATTGGCTGATCAGCGATGAGGACGAAACCGAGTGGACCGATGAGGACGAAGAGCAGTTCAACAACTGGGTCTGGTCTGTTCTGGATGCGTCCGAATACGCCAGACATCCTTGGAACGAAGAAGAGGAAAAGGCGTATGAGACCGCCAGGGCAAAAGGAGATCTGGTATCGGATGAGGACTATGAAAAGGATCCCTGGACCAAAGCGGATGAAGATGAGTATCAAAAGCAGATAGCAGGCGGCAATTTGTCCGAGGAGGACTATAGAAATGGCGGAGCGGATGATACCTACAGGAGGGAGGAGGCAGAGCTTTGTGCGCTGTTTGCCGGATCGGAGGATGCCGATAAACCGCTGACGGATGCCCAGAAGACCCAGGCACAGTCCGTTACAGATGCGGACCTTGCGAAAAATGCCTGGACGCTAGATGATGAGTCCATGTATCAGATGGTCGGTGCGGCCGGTGATGATGAGGCAGCCTGGACAGGCACTGAGGAAACTGCATTTTTGCAGAAAACCGGAGAGTGGGAAGAATTTGATGAAGCCATGCTGCCGGATCAGGAGCAGTATGATGCAAATCCCTATACGCCGGAGGAGGAAGAGGCTTATCAGGAAGCGTTAGAGAACAATGAAGTGGCCGGCAAGGCTGAGTTTGATGCATTCCCTTATACCGATGATGAGGAAAAGCTGGGGCAGCTTTACGAAGCCCGTCCCGATGCCGATGCAGCCTTGACGGATGAGGAAAAGACGCAGGCTGAGTCCGTAACGGAGGATGACTATCAGGAGGCACCCTGGACCTATGCAGAGGAGCTGCTGGTACAGGCCGGGATCACCCCTGCCGAGGATGATGCCTACGAGTTTTCGGATCAGGATGAGGCAGCCTATCAAAAATGGGTAAAGGAGGGTGCGGATCCCTTTAGGATGAGCGCATCGCTGAAATATCGAATGCGCTACCGGATGAGATACAGAATGCGTTACCGGATGCGGTATCGGATGCGCTATCGGATGCGGTATCGGATGCGCTACCGGATGAGATACAGAATGCGCTACCGGATGCGGTATCGAATGAGATACAGGATGCGGTATCGGATGCGCTATCGGATGCGTTTTCGTCTGGACTATACCAATCAGCTGAAGCTGAAATACAGAATGCGTTATCGCATGCGCTACAGAATGCGATACAGAATGCGCTACCGGATGCGCTACCGCATGCGATACAGAATGCGCTATCGCATGCGCTACCGTATGCGCAATCGTCTGAAGATGATGACGGTTACCAATACCGATAACTATGTCATTGAAGATGAAAAGGGCGAAGAGATCGCAGTGGTGGAAGACAACAAGATGCAGATCGTGGATCATACCGACTACGAAGAGGGCGATATTTTTGAATTGATGCCCACGGGGATCATCACCGCGGCGGCTGATGATGCATCGGGTGAAAAACACCTTAGGATCCTTTCCGACGATGCAGGCAAAAAGCTTTATGTCCGCGGGGATAAGCCCCAGCGTATCGTGAAAGACCGGCAGGATCAGAGTCTTGCGGTGTCCATGATGGCAGAGGATATGGAACTGAACCTGACCGCAGAAGGCGAGGGTGTTACAGCCAACGTGGATGCGGATGAGAGAAAAACCAGCGTTGTGTTAGAGGGAGATGCCAAAATCGCCATCGCCGGGCAGAAGGATGATACCTTTGAGATCACTAGGCTTGGGGAGGACGGAGATGGCAGCACCGTGATCACCGGAAAGCTGAATACAGATTCCGATGCCACGGAGGGAGACGTTCCCCTGATCACCGTCAACGGCGATCAGGTTGTTGGCGAAAACGTGGATATTCTTGAGATCACCGGTCAGAAGACAGAGAACTGTCAGCATAATATCGTAACGATCGTAGGGGCAAAGAAGGCTACCTGTACCGAAAAGGGCTACACCGGAGATACAAGGTGCGAACAGTGTCATAAGATCATTCAAAAAGGCAAAGAGCTTTCGCCCACAGGGCATAAGCCTCAAGCGGCCGTTCGTGAAAACGAAACCGGCAGCGGCTATGACGAAGTGATCTACTGCAGCGTATGTAAAAAAGAGATCAGCAGAGTCAAAAGGACCGTGGATGCAAAGCCCGGCAGCCGGGATGAAAAAGGGTACAAACCCGCAGCAAAGAATACAAAACTGACGGATACCTCCACCGGTATTTCCTATCAGGTGGTTTCCGACAGCGAGGACAACCCCGGCGTGAAGCTTACGGGCATGGGCAAAACAAAGGGCAGATCCTATACCGTGAAAAAGAGCGTTATCATTGACGGCGTAGAGTATAGGATCACCGAGATTGGAGACGGCGCCTTTCGAAATAACGCGTCCCTGCAGAGCATTACCATCGGAGAAAATGTAGAGATCATCGGAAAAAACGCGTTTGCAGGATGCAAAAAGCTTGCCAGGGTCGTGCTCAAGGGAAAGGTCAGGACCATTGCTGCCGGCGCTTTTATGAATTGTAAGAAGCTAAAGAAGATCACGATTCCGAAATCCGTACAGAGCATCGGAAAGAAAGCATTTTCAGGCTGCACCGGCCTGGCAAGCATCAAGATCAGTACCGTGTCGTTGACGGCAAAGACCGTTGGTGCCAAAGCCTTTTCGGGAATCAGCAGGAAGGCAAAGGTTAAGGTGCCTGCGAAAAAGAAAGCCGCTTATGCGGGCTTCCTTACCAAAAAGGGTGTTCCAAAGGGCGCGATAAAATAAAGCACTATAAGAAAAAGATCAGGGGGATAAAGATGGAACAGAATAGGAACATGGCATGGAACCAGCTTGGGTTTCTGCCGGGAGCAAGAAAAGAAGTAACGCTGTTTGATGCAGAAGGCGAAAGCAGAATTGATCTCAAAGAACAGGGCAGCGATAAGATCGTGGCGTCCTTTGATCTGGAAAAGCCCCGGATGAATGCGGATACCGGTAATGTCTGCAGCAGAGGAGATTTTTCCGCCTTCAAGGATCAGGGAACCTTTTACCTGCAGGCAGGAGACCATAAGAGTGAGCCCTTTACCATCGGTGAAGACGTTTATGATCAGGTGCTCTCGGAGCTGATCTATATGCTGCATCTGCAGCGCTGCGGCTGCGAGCTGACCAGTGAGGAAGCGGGAGAATTTGCCCATGCTTCCTGTCATGATACACCGGCCAGGATCTACGGAACCGATGAGACCATGGATGCCACAGGCGGTTGGCATGATGCCGGAGATTACGGCAGATACATCGTTCCGGCAGCCAAGACCGTGGTGGATCTTCTGATGGCCTATGCGCATTACCAAGAGGTGATGGAGAAAAACAATCCGAAGAAGGGACCGGCGCTGCTTGACGAGGTCCGCTATGAGATCGACTGGATGCTGAAAATGCAAAGAGCAGACGGCGGCGTGTACCACAAGGTTACCTGCGCCTCATTCCCGGACATGGACATCATGCCCGAGGAGGAGAGAGAAGAACTGATCGTCTGTCCGGTATCCAATGCATCCACGGCCTGCTTTGCAGCTTCACTTTCCTATGCAACCACCATCTACAAAAAGACGGATGCAGCCTATGCAGACAGGCTTTTAAAGGCGGCAGAGTCAGCATATACTTACCTTTCGGAGCATATGGATGCGCCGGGCTTTCACAATCCCGAGGGGATCGTTACAGGAGAATACGGAGATGAGAACTGGATCGATGATTACTTCTGG
>JAILHW010000147.1 GCA_024695605.1 Lachnospiraceae bacterium
GCGATCAGCCATTTGTTGGTTGCGGTGATCAGGCGATCCTCCCAGCCGTCGTGGCTCTCTGCAAGAGGATAATTGGTTCCCTTCGGAAGGATAATACCTACCTTGAAGCCCTTGTTATCCGGGCCGCAGGGTGCATAGTGAAGTGTCGTGGCATAGATCTCTACCGCTGTGCCTGCAGGAACAAAGAATGCCTCCATCTTACCGGTATCATAGGTAAAGTCATCGTTGATGTCCTGCTGCATTCCTACGATCAGTACCGCATCCGTAGCGGCTACGTTGATCTCGGAATTTCTGTGATACTCCACTGCATTGAGGAGCACGTTGTGGCCGTTGCAATAGCCGATCTGTACATCCAGCTCGCCCCAGCATTTGGTTTTGATCTCTTTTGCTACGTCAAGCTCCTCGAGTACGTCCACTGAAGGCTCGTACGCGGTCCCCTCGGGCAGAGGCGTCTTTTCGTTCAGTGCCTTGCAAAGAGGCGCGAAATCGATCCCCTGCACCACACGTCCGTACTTGCGGAAGCTGGCGTCTGTAACCTGTTGAATCTGCATGTTTATAACCCTCCTTTATATTTGCTATACCCTATTGCTTTGACCCCTTCCCGGCAGAACGGATCAAAATAGATGTATGCTGTCATATTTAAACGATCTTGGCATATACCGGTTTCAGAGCCGGATAGATTGCCCTGAACTGCTGGTACTTCTCTTCATATTTGGCTACCAGCTCTGCCTCGGGATGAACGGTATCCGTTACCTTTACGATGGCTGCTGCCGCTGCCTCAACGGACTCATATTCACCGTTGGCAACCGCTGCCAGCATAGCACCGCCCAGTGCGGGACCTTCCTCAGACTCGATCACCTCTACATCCAGGTTCATGATGTTGGCGATCATCTTTTTCCAGAGAGGACTCTTGGCACCGCCGCCGCAGATCTTGGTCTTTTTGATATCGATTCCAAGGCTTCTGGCAACCTCCAGAGAATCCCTAAGTGCAAAGGCTACGCCCTCAAGCACGGCCTGGGTCATATCCTCACGGCTGGTGTCCATGGTCATACCGATAAAGGTTCCTCTTGCGTTGGGATCGTTGTGAGGAGATCTTTCTCCCATCAGGTAAGGCAGGAAGAATACATGATTCTCGCCAAGCTTGTCGATCCCTTTTTGCTCCCCTGCATAATCCGTTGTACGAATGATCTCATCCATCCACCATTTGTTGCAGCTTGCTGCGGAAAGCATGCAGCCCATCAAATGATAGGTTCCGTCTGCATGGTCAAAGGAATGCAGTGCATTGTTCTCATCCACACCGAATTTCTTGGAAGAGATGAATACGGTTCCGCTGGTTCCCAGAGAAATGTTGCAGGCACCGTCACCTACGGTTCCGGTTCCCACTGCCGCTGCCGCATTGTCTCCGGCACCCGCAACCACCTTGCAGGTCTCGGGGATCCCGAGCTCTTTTGCCACTTCGGGAAGCACGGTACCGACGGTCTCATAGGATTCAAAGATTTTGGCAAGCTGCTCCTCTTTTACATCGCAGATCTCACACATTTCCCTGGACCACTTGCGGTTCTTGACATCGAAAAGAAGCATGCCCGATGCATCGGATACGTCCGTGCAATGTACGCCGGAGAGCTTGTATGCGATATAGTCCTTCGGCAGCATGATCTTTTTGATCTTTGCGAAATTGTCCGGCTCGTTCTTCTTGACCCAAAGAATCTTGGGAGCGGTAAAGCCGGTAAAAGATATGTTGGCCGTGTACTCGGAAAGCTTGTCCTTTCCGATCACGTTGTTCAGATAGTCACACTCTTCTGTGGTACGGCCGTCGTTCCAGAGGATCGCCGGACGGATCACGTTATCATTTTCATCCAGGATCACCAATCCGTGCATCTGTCCGCCAAAGCTGATGCCTGCGATCTGCGAAGCATCCGAACCTGCGATCAGTTCCTTGATCCCTGCCACCACCTGGGTCCACCAGTCCTCCGGCTTTTGCTCCGACCAGCCCGGCTTGGGGAAGCTTAAGGGATATTCTTTCGAAACGATGTTCACAATTTTGCCTGAGCCTTCCATCAAGAGCAGTTTCACTGCAGAAGTACCCAGATCAACCCCGATATACAACATAACCATACCTCCATAGATTTTTTTGTGGCATTTGCACAAAACAGAAACGCTTCTGTGCCCGCGCACATTCTAAGAATACCATCCTTTTTGCGGATTTTCAATAGACAGATTGTGAACAGATTATGGAATTCAAAACCATAGTGGAAATATTATCCGAAACGATAAGAAAGGGCTGCCTCGATGGAATCTTTGGCAGCCCCTGAACCTCTGTTTTACATGTATTCTCAGAA
>JAILHW010000075.1 GCA_024695605.1 Lachnospiraceae bacterium
TGCAAATGCAAACAGGCACCTTGATATGGTCATGCCCAGAATGATCGCATAGACGATATTGGAGATCACATCGCCAAGCTGCATATAAAAAAGTCCCATCCCAAAGGTAAACACAAACGCCAGATACGGCCACAGCGCGGCAGGCTCAAGGCGCAGCTTTATGGGTATTGTAGCGTCTCCGAATGTATTTTTTTCTTCCAGCTTTACCAACAGGTATAAAAACAGGAAAGCTCCGTACCAGCTCATGTCGGAGACCCATTTCACATCGGGTGTTTCGCCGAAATAAAAGAGGCAGATCTGCCAGTACAGATCCCCCATCAGATAGCTTCCATAGTAAAAAAAGAGCAGGGTTAACGATCTGTCCCTTCTCCTGATTGCCTGCAGCAGGCATACACTGCAGCATATGATCAGTACGAGTACCTGGAAGGCATTCTCTAGGCTCTCAATCATGGTGCTGTCTGATCCCTTCTTTTTCCAGTTGCAAACGAAGTGCTTTTTTTCCGTTGTTGATCAGGTTATTGATCTTCTTTTTGGTACAGCCGAGAGCTTTGGCCGCCTGTTCATAGGAAAGCTCATTGCCATACACAAGCCACAGGGCCTCTCTGTACTGGGGTGCGATCGCGGACAGGCACTGCTTGAGCGTATCATCGCGCTCCTTCGTAAGAAGCGCCTCCTCGGGCGAAAGCTGTTTTGCGATCCCTTGGGCGATCTGTTTTTCTTCCTGCAGGCAGGCGGCCGGAATGCCGTCCTGCATGAGCTCAAAGGCGGAAAAGGTGACCTCCCGGCGTCTTTCTCTTTGCCTGTAAAAACGGCACGCCTTATGGTGCGCCACCTTTAATAAATAAGCCTTAAAGCAGCCTTCCCTGATCCTCGGCTTGTCCGCAAGGATCACTGTAAAGCAGTCGATCATCAGATCCTCGGCATCCTCCACGTTGTGCAGAAAGCTGTTCAGATAAGCAATGAGCATCGAATCGTAGCGCAGCATGAGTTCATCTCCTGCGCTACGATCGCCCTTCAGATATTTGTTGTACAGGACATCATCACTTACCATGGTGTGTTTCCGTTCTATGACAATCCGGGGTCTGTGTCTCTTTGGAGTCTTTGCACATTTATCATCTTTGCTGCTCTCCCGATATCGCCGAATCAGCGGCGATCAGGCAGAGTCCGGCAGACATCAGTCTTCCTACGGCAGATCCGGGGTATCGATCTTCTTTACCACTTCCATCTGCTCCTTCAGGCCTTCATACGCAGGCAGAACATCCAGGGTTGCAAAATAGTCCATGGGGTTTTCCGCCCTGCGGATCAGTCTTGCCTGCCCGTCTTCCTGCAAAAGAAGCTCTGCGGATTTGAGCTTGCCGTTATAGCTGTAGCCCATGGCAAATCCATGCGCTCCTGCATCATGGATGAACAGGTAATCTCCCATCTGAATCTCCGGGAGCTGCCTGTCAATGGCAAATTTGTCGTTGTTCTCGCAAAGGGATCCGGTCACATCATAGGTATGATCCTTTGGTGCATCCTCTTTTCCAAGAACGGTAATGTGGTGGTAAGCACCGTACATAGCGGGTCGCATCAGATTGACCGCGCAGGCATCCACGCCGATGTACTCCTTGTGGGTGTGCTTTTCGTGGATCGCCCTGGTGACCAGACCTCCGTAGGGCGCCATCATGAAACGTCCCATCTCGGTGTAGATCGCCACATCTCCCATTCCCGCAGGGATCAGGATCTTTTCATACTGCTGTCTTACCAGGTCGCCGATGATGGCGATATCGTTGGGCTCTGCATCCTCGGTATAGGGAATGCCGACACCGCCGGAAAGGTTGATGAAGGACAGGCTGACGCCGGTATCCTCCTTGATCTTTACTGCCAGTTCAAAGAGCTGGCCTGCCAGCTTGGGATAGTACTCGTTGGTTACGGTGTTGCTGGCCAGGAATGCATGGATACCGAACCTCTCAACGCCCTTTGCCTTTAAGGTTCTGTAGGCCTCAAAGATCTGCTCGGTGGTCATGCCGTATTTGGCATCTCCGGGATTGTCCATGATGCCGTTGCTCATGGTGAACACGCCGCCCGGATTGTAGCGGCAGGAAATGGTCTTCGGAAGCCGTCCGCCCAGCGCATATTCAAGGTACTCGATATGGGTGATGTCATCCAGGTTGATGGTTGCACCAATCTCGTCCGCATACACATACTCTCTTGCGGGTGTATCGTTGGAGGAAAACATGATCTGTTCTCCGGAAAGGCCAAGCGCCTTTGACATCATCAGCTCTGTCATGGAGGAGCAGTCGGTGCCGATGCCATACTCATTTAAGATCGAGATCAAAACGGGATTGGGCGTCGCCTTAACTGCAAAATACTCCCTGAAACCCGGGTTCCAGGAAAATGCCTGCCGAACTGCTTCGGCATTTTTCCGGATGCCCTTTTCATCATAGATATGGAACGGTGTGGGAAAGGTCTTTGCGATCTGTTCCACCTGCTCCTTTGTTACAAACGGTACTTTTTTCATAATAGTCTCCCTGTTTCTAAACCAATCTGTAGGGTCATTGCCACTTACAGAAGCGTCTTTCTCAGCTCCTCGCCGCTCAGCGGGGAAAGGTAAGCCGGTGCGATATCAAATACGGTCTTGCAGCCGCTCTGTCCTTCCTTTGCCAGTCTTGCAATGGCTCTGGTGTAGGCTGCGATCACGGAGGAGGTAAACTCCGGATTGGAATCCAGCTTCAGGCTGTACTCGATGATATGGGTATTCTCTTTTTCAAAGCCGGTCTTTCCGCTGCGAAGCACAACGCCGCCGTGCGGAATTCCGCTGTGGTCACGCAAAAGTTCTTCCTCGGAAATGAAATGTACGGTGGTATCATAGTCCGCAAAGTAGTTGGGCATGGTCTTGATCTCTTTTTCGATCTTAGCCAGGTCAGCACCCTCCTCTGCTACCACGAAGCATTCGCGTGTATGCTTTTCTCTGGTGGTAAGCTCCGGATTTTCACCCTTTCTGACAGCCTCCATGGCTGCTTCCACGGGAATGGTATACTGCTTTCCGTCCTTCACGCCTTCGATTCTGCGGATGGCATCGGAGTGTCCCTGGGAAACGCCCTTGCCCCAGAAGGTATAGTCCTTTCCTTCGGGAAGGATGGCTCCTGCCATCATGCGGTTAAGAGAAAACAGGCCCGGATCCCAGCCTACGGAGATCATTGCCACATGGCCGCTTTCCTTTGCTGCCTTGTCCACATTGGCAAAGTGCTCCGGGATTCTTGCGTGGGTATCAAAGCTGTCGATGACATTGAAATATTTTGCATATTCCGGTGTCTGTACGGGAAGATCCGTTGCAGATCCGCCGCAGATCACCAGCACGTCGATCTCATCCTTATGCGCAGCTGCATCCTGTGCACTGTAAACGGGAACCCCCTCCGTTTTCGTCTTGACTGAAGCGGGATCTCTTCTGGTAAAAAGAGCCGCAAACTCCATATCCGGATTCTGGCGGATCGCCGATTCCATTCCTCTTCCCAGGTTGCCGTAACCTAAGATTCCTACTCGTATCATGTTTTTACTCCTCCTTATGTAGCACTCTCTTAATATTGCAGTCTGTCTGAAGTCAGGCAGCTGCCATCAGTTCCTTCCCCTGTCAGAACCCCTTTGCTCCATAGAAGCGGAACCGTTTTTTTCTTGTTCTTTCTACTGTAAGCCTCACCGAACGGCCTCGTTGATATCCTGCCCTCTGCCTTTTTCGTTACACATTTTCAATCTGCCAGTCGATGGGCGAAAGGCCGTTTTTCTCTAAATAGGCATTCGTCTGACTGAAGGGCCGGCTTCCGAAAAATCCTCTGTAGGCTGAAAGCGGGCTCGGATGAGGCGCCTTCAGGATCAGGTGCTTCGGATTGTGCAGCATGGCTGCTTTTTTCTGCGCCGGAGAGCCCCACAGGATAAAGACCATGGGCCGGTCCTGCTCTGCCAGTACTCTGATCGCCGCATCCGTATATTCCTCCCAGCCGATCCCTCTGTGGGAATTGGCCTGATGGGCTCTTACGGTCAGCACGGTATTCAGAAGCAGAACGCCCTGCTTTGCCCATTTGACCAGGTAGCCGTTGTTGGGGATCTCGCACCCCAGATCGTCATGCAGCTCCTTGTAGATGTTCACCAACGACGGCGGGATCTCCACATCAGGCTTTACAGAAAAACACAGGCCATGGGCCTGTCCCGGACCGTGGTATGGGTCCTGTCCGATGATCACCACCTTCACCTCATCAAGGGGCGTCAGCGCAAAGGCGGAAAGCACCTCCTTGGCCGGCGGAAATACAGGGCCCTTTTGGTATTCTGCCTTTACCGTCTCAAACAGCTTTTTATAATAGGGCTTGGAGAACTCCGGCTTCATTGCCTCTTCCCAGCCACCCGATAGCACAGCCATTCAGTCTTCCTCGCAGCAATCGCAGGCGCAGCTTCCTTCTGCTTTGTTTCCGTCTGCAGTGCAGTTTTCATTGTTGCTGGCGATGGTAATGCTTCTGAAGGGTGTGATCAGAATCCCCAATAAAATGCCTGCCAGAACTGCTGCTGCAAACTCGAAAAATAACAGTTTTCCGTTGATGGTCCTGTCTTCATCCAGGGATGCCCATTTTTCTTTGATCGATCTCATATCTGCCTCCTATATAATCACAAATGTTCTGCGGATCAGCGATCCATCCTACAACCGGACGGATACACCCTTGTTTTTCAAATATTCCTTCACCTCACGGATGGAAAGCTCCTTGAAATGGAACAGGGATGCTGCCAGTGCAGCGTCAGCCTCGCCGTCTGTGAGCGCTTCGAAAAAATGCTCCGTTGTCCCAGCACCGCCGGAAGCAATGACCGGAATGGAAACGCTCTGCGCGATGGCCCTTGTCAGCTCGATATCATATCCTGCCTTGGTCCCGTCGCAGTCCATGCTGGTCAGAAGGATCTCTCCCGCACCCAGCTTTTCGGCCTTCACTGCCCACTCCACGGCGTCAATGCCCATATCCACTCTGCCGCCGTTTTTGAAGATGTCCCAGCCGCTTCCATCCTCTCGGCGCTTGGCATCGATGGCCAGCACCACGCACTGGCTGCCGAACTTTTCCGCGGCATCGCTGATCAGCTGCGGATTCATAATGGCTGCGGAATTGACGGAAACCTTATCCGCGCCCTCCCGCAAGATGGCCCGAAAGTCCTCTACGGTCCTGATACCGCCTCCCACGGTAAAGGGAATGAACACCTGCTCTGCAACGCGGCGAACCATATCCACTACGGTTTCACGCCCGTCGGAGGATGCGGTGATGTCCAGAAAAACCAGCTCATCCGCCCCTTCCTTATCATAGACCTTTGCGACCTCCACCGGATCTCCGGCATCGATCAGATTGATGAAATTCACGCCCTTGACTACACGTCCTTTGTTGACATCCAGACAGGGGATGATCCTTTTTGTGTGCATAGTATCTATCCTCTTTGCGGATCCGGTTTCCTGCCGCCGTTTTTCTGCGGCCGGCGATCGTGATCCGGTGTTTTCCTTAGTTAGCATTTGCTAACTTTTTTTACTGCAGCTCAAGAAAATTCTTCAGGATTCCCAGCCCCACATCCGAGCTCTTCTCCGGATGGAACTGGCAGGCAAAGATGTTGTCCTTTTCCACGGATGCATGTACCGTAACGCCGTACTCCGTGGTCGCGGTTACGATCGAAGGATCCTTGGCCTTCAGGTAATAGGAATGGACAAAATATACATAGGGGTGCTCTCCAAGGCCCCGAAACAGGCGTCCACCTCTTGGAAACGAAAGGTCATTCCAGCCGATCTGGGGGATCTTTAATCCGATCTCATCCGGAAAGCGGACAATTTTCCCTTCCAGGATTCCCAGTCCCTTTACGCCGGGGCTTTCCTCGCTTTCCTCAAACAGAAGCTGCAATCCCAGGCAGATCCCGAGAAACGGGGTCTTCTGATGTACCACCTTTCGGATCACATCCGCAAGTCCGTAGCCCTGCAGCTTTTCCATGGCATCACCAAATGCTCCGACCCCCGGAAGGATCACCTTTTCTGCGCCAAGGATCGTATCCGCATCCCGCGTGATCTTTGCCTCATATCCCAGGGATACAACGGCCTTTTCCACGCTTTTCATATTGCCTGCGTCATAATCAATGACTGCGATCATTCTATTTCCTCCTCCGGGAGAAGATCCTGCAGGTCCTGCGCTCCGCCTTCGCCGTCAGCGCCGCCTGCTTCTCCGCCTTCAGGTGCTCCCACCTGGTTAAAATCAATCTCGGGCACATTGATCTCGGACAGTCCGCCGTTTGCCTCCCTGTCATAGTTGGAATTCTGACGGGAAAGTCCTCCGGTAATATGCTCAAGCTCCAGCGTGTAGTTGTAATCATCCTGTGCATAGATCCTGCGGATCTCAGCCTCATCGAGATGGTACTGGTTCTGTAAAATGGTCAGGATCTGCTCTTTTACCGCATCTGCTTCCGGAGCGGCCTCATAATGGTCGATATCCGCAGCCAGATCATCATACTGCATATAGCCTTCGATCAGGCTGTCCAGTGCCTCCACAGGCATGTTCATGCCGACATAGTGCTGGTATGCTTCCACCTTATGCTGGAACTTCAGCACGATCCTGGACTTCATGAACATCTTTTCTTCTTCTTCCGAAAGCTTCTTACCGATGAGTCCTTCGTATGCCTGATAGTACTCTTTTTTCTCAAAGGCTTTCTTGGCAGACTGTACTTCAAACAGCGGCGGGATCAAAAGCACGAAGATCAGCACCAGTGCCAGGATGGAAATGCACATGATAAAGATCAGAACAACCATCTTGGTGGGCAGCTTCTTGACCGGCTCTTCCGGCGGCTTTGGTTTCTTTTCCTTCTTGGGTTTGGGTGGCTTCTTGGGCTTTTTCTCTTTCTTGGGCTTTTCCTTCTTAGGCTTCTTTACACCCTTGCCCTTGGGCTCGCCATCCAGTTCGTCCAGGATCGCTTCGTTGTCATCCGCATCCTTGACCTTGCTCTTTTTGCCCTTTTTCTTCTTCGGCGTCGGCTCTTCTTCCTCTTCCTCCACCTCTTCCGTCAGAGCGGCAAACAGCTTGGCAAACAGGCCCTTTTTCTCGCCCCCTTCGCCGTCTTTTCCTTTTTTGCCCTTTTTCTTTTTCTCTTCTTTTTCGGCAGGCTCTTCGCTTTTTGCAGAGGCTCCGCCCTTTTCCGGAATGGCATCTATGGCCGGTGTGTCATCCTCGCCAAGCTCCTGTATTCCGCCGGCTGCATCCCCGGAAGGCTCACCGCCTTCAGACGCGCCGCCCATTCCTACCATGGGTGCGATATCATCCATTCCCTCAGGTTCCTCGGGAATGCCGTCAAAGTCCATCTTGGCTAGCTCAGCCATCTGATCGATCTCGCCTGCTTCACCCGCCTGATCTTTGTCTTTATCTTTGTCTTTATCTTTTTCCTCGTCAGCCTTTTTCTTTTTCTTCTTGGCAAACAGGCCCTTCAAGCCCTTTTTAGGCTCCTCGTCTTCTCCGTCCTCGTCAGCGCTCTCTTCGTTTTTGCCGCGCTTTTTCTTGCCTTCCTTTTTGCTGCGTGCCCGCTCTTCTTCCTCTTCTTCCAGCTGCTCAGCCATGCGGATCGCTTCCTGTGCAGCATCCTCCTCAGACTCCTCGGCGCCTTCGCCGGCACCACCGCCACCGCCGCCCAAAGCGGCTCCGAAGCTTCCTGTATCGATCCCCTCTTTTTCTTCCTGCTCCTCTTCGCCATCCTGCCCCTGCTCTTCCAGAAGGGCGCGCATCTCATCCTCAACAAGCTCATGCTCGTCGGACTTGCGCAGCAGCTCGCCGATCTCCTGCAGCTCAGGATCGTCATCGCCAAGGTCGGAAAGCAGGCTGCTCAGCTCCATATCCGCTGCATCAAGCCCCGCCTCTTCTTTGCTCTCCATGGCTGCCTTCAGGGCCGCTTCTATATCAACGTCCTCTTCCTCTTCAGCCTGGGTGTCCTCACCTTGAGGCGCATCACCCGGCGCGTCAATACCAAGGAGCTTGTCGATGGCATCGGGATCGTTCATATCCAGTTCTTCGATATCGGAAAGGTCTCCGGCCTGCGCAGTGTTTTCTGCATCCTGCCCATCCTGCTCCTGCCCGATCTCTTCAGTTGTCAGCTCTTTGTTTTTTTCCATGCCTTCGTCCGTTTCCTGTTTTCCGGACTCCTCCTGCATTTTTTCTTCTGTATTCTCCGTTGCCTCCACGGGGAGCGACTCGCTCTCTCCTGATCCGCTGTCACCGCCGGCTCCAAACATTGCTGAGATTTCATCCTGCGACAGGTCTTCTTCTGTCAGCTTCGGGAAATCCTCTGTGGGATCTGCGGCTTCCTGCGGCTCTTCTTCCTGTGCCGGTTCGGACTCCGGTTCTTCTGTTTCCTTTATTTCCTCTTCCTGCGCCGGCTCTTCGCCATTTGCCTGCGCGAACATGGCCGCGATCTGTTCCGGTGTCAGCTGTTCGTTGGGATCATCCGTTATCGGGGTGATCTCAGGGGTGGCTGGTGTTTCCTCAGGCTCCTCTGCTTCCAGCGTTGGCACCTCTTCCGGATCTGCGTCTTCCGGATCTGCTGCTTCCCGGGTTTCATCTTGCTTCGATTCTTCTTCCGGCTCTTCTTCCGATGCCGGTTCTTCGCCACTTGCCTGCGCGAACATGGCCGCGATCTGCTCCGGTGTCAGCTGTTCGTTGGGATCATCCGTTATCGGGGTGATCTCAGGAGTGGCTGGTGTTTCCTCAGGCTCCTCTGCTTCCAGCGTTGGCGCCTCCTCCAGCTCTGCGTCTTCCGGATCTGCTGCTTCCCGGGTTTCATCTTGCTTCGATTCTTCTTCCGGCTCTTCTTCCGATGCCGGTTCTTCGCCATTTGCCTGCGCGAACATGGCTGCAATCTGCTCCGGTGTCAGCTGTTCGTTGGGATCATCCGTTACCGGAGTAATCTCCGGGACGGCAGGTGCTTCCTCCGGTTGCTCTTCCGGTGGCGATTCTACCTCCGGCTCGCTGCCTGCGGCGGCTATCTGAACATCAGAATCAGCCGAAGTATCCTCCGGCTCATTTTCCTCGGTATTCGGATTCATCATTGCCGCCAAAAGGCTGTCCAGATATTCTTCGCTTGAGCTCATTTTCGGATGGTTCTATGATAAAAATAGGCTGGGACAAGCCCAGCCTGTTAAAAGTTTCTTACAACACCAAATCATCAATGATTCTGACAAGATTACCAATTTCAGGCTTGGAAAGCTGTGCGTCCGCACCAAGTGCCTCACCCTTTTTCCTCATTTCCTCATTCACCAACGAGGAGAAGATCACTACCGGGATGTCCTTTGTGGCCGGGTCCTCTTTTACCAACCTCGTCAGCCTGTGACCGTCCATCAGTGGCATTTCAATATCCGTGATCAGGCACTTCACATGTTGATCCAACGTACCCTCTTCCTTGCACTCGCAGATCACATCCCAGGCCTCCTGGCCGTTTTCGGTGTGGATCAGATTCTCGTATCCCGCTTTTTTCAGGGAATCCACGATCAGCTTGTTCAAAAGCGGTGAATCCTCAGCGATCAGAATGGGAACATCGATTCTCGTTCTGTGTCCCAGCTCATCGATCTCGGTCATCTTCAATCCGGTCTCGGGACTGATGTCCGTTACGATCTTCTCAAAATCCAGAATGATGATCAGTTTTCCGTTGATCTTGATGATTCCGGTGGAAATTCCTTCTTCGGGATTGGATACGGTGGTTCCGGGTTTAATGATCTCTGTCCAGGAAACCCTGTGGATCCCGACCACCTGATCTACATGGAACGCGATATCCAGTTTATTAAAGTTCGTGATGATGAACAAACCCTTTGGCTCTGACTGCCCTCTCTGCAGGCAGTTTCGAAGATCGATCGCCGTGATCATCACATCACGCGGCATGAATATTCCTTCTATACTCGGATGTGCATTGGGAACAGGTGTAACAGCCTGATAAGTAATGATCTCCCGGATCTTCGCTACATTGATCCCATAGGAATTGCCATCTACCAAAAATTCCAATACTTCCAATTCATTCGTTCCATTTTCCAATAAGATGTTTGTATCCATTCTGTCACCTCACAAAATACCTTCAAATGTACGGAACATACTATACCGCCTTTGTAATTATATCAAAAAACTGCCCAAATGTATAGAAAAATCTGAAAAAGACGGGCCGGATCACCGCAGCCTGTTTTCGATCCGGTTGATCACGTAAAAACCCTTTGCATTCAGGCTGTCTTCCCTGTTGTAAAGCATCTCGGAATCATCCATCTGTCTGAAGATCGCGCCCGCCTGCTCCGCGATGCACTGCATAGCCGCCGTATCCCATTCCATAGTGGGATTGTGCCGAAAATAGATGTCCGCATCGCCTTTTGCAATCAGACATCCTTTCAGGGAGCTTCCCATCTGTACCATTTTTGTGATGTGATGGCGATCCAAAAGCTCCTGCATGGCAGGCGAGGCATGGGAACTGCTTCCGACTGCCCGAAGCTCGGTCACTTTTGTCTGATCGGATACCCGAAGCTTTTCCGGCTCTCCGATCACCGGCAGCTCATAAGACTCTCCGGCGCGGCTCTCTGGCTGCTGTTTTTCCTTTTCGATATCGATCCTTTCCAGAAAGCTGCCAAGCCCTTCGGCTGCGTAGTACAGCTCTCCCGTCACCGGCACGTAGATCACGCCCATGATGGATCTGTGCTCCCTGGCAAGTGCGATGTTCACGGTAAACTGTCCGTTTCTCTTGATAAACTCCTTGGTCCCGTCCAGCGGATCCACCACAAAGCACATCGGGTTGGAAAGCCTTTCCTTATCATCGACGCCTTCCTCGGACAAAAGCGCATACTCCGGGAAGTTTTTAGTCAGATATTCGGCGATGATCCGATGGGATGCTTTATCTGCATTTGTCAAAGGTGAGCCGTCACCCTTTTTTTCTATCTCGATATCATCTGCCTTTTCATAGATCTCCATGATGGCAAGTCCCGCCTCTACAGCGGCTCTTTTGCAAATCTTCAGTTCCTTTTCCCACATATTGTTTCTGACTCCTTTTTCTTTTTTACAAACAAAACGGCGCCGACTCCGGCGCCGCTTGCATGAAATCCTTGCTCTTTACAGTGTGAACTCTCCAATGAGGTTCTGCAGGTTCTCGGTCTGGTTGACATTGTCTGCTACCAGTCCCTGTACGGTGTTGGTCTTGTTCACAACGTCATCTGTCTTGCCTGCCACATCGGAAATGCCCTGTGCGGACTGGGAAACCGTCGTATGGATGCCGTCAATGGAACGATCCACGTCATTGATGATATCGTTCAGCTCCGTCATAGCCACCTGCATCTCCTTCAGACTTCTTTCGAAGTTTGCCGCATCATCATTGTACTGGGTACTGATGCTTTCGATCAGCTGCAGGTTCTCCTCTGTGGATTTTTCGGTAAATTCAAGCACCTGTGCAAGACAGTCACGCATACCGGATACCGCACCTTTGATCTCGGTAATGATCTCGTCGATCTGTACCACGGTAGCGGCGGATTCGTTGGCCAGCTTGCCGATCTCATCTGCAACAACTGCAAAACCACGGCCCGCTGCGCCTGCTCTGGCTGCCTCTATGCTGGCATTGAGGGATAACAGGTTGGTCTGTTCGGTAACGCTCTTGATGGTCTCGGTCAGCTCGTTGATGCGGTTGATGGATTTTGCATCATTGATCGCCTTTTCCGTATTCATCTTGATATCCACCAGAACTGTATTGGCTTTTCTCTTGGACTTTTCAGCCTGATGAATGCCGTCTGCGGCTTTTTCATAGATCTCGCCTGCCGTAGTGATACCTGCCAGCGCGAGCTCGGAAACATGGCTGGATTTCTGCACCATGCTGTTCATATTGATGGCAATGCTGTCTGCCGTCGCAGTGGTCTCCTGCATCATGGCTGCAAGATCGACTACCGTATTGGCATTGTCGGTAGAAGCATTGGAAATATCGTTGACTGCCAGATGGATCTGCTCAGAGCTCTCCGTGATCCGATCCACAGAATTCTTGATATCAATGGTGATCCTGTCGATCTGGGTGCTCATGGCAAGTGTGCTTCGAGCCAGCATACCAGTTTCATTCTGCCAGCTCTCATAATTTTTCAAAAACGCATCTTCCGTAAAGTTCAGATTGGCTACCCGGTCCATGGAAACGCCAAGGTGCTTGATCGGCTTTACGATCTGACCGATCGCAATATAAGCCAGAACGCTGGCCAGGAGCAGGAACAGGATTGCCGCGATGATCACGCTCGGCGGGAAGGCTGCCGCCTGCTTGCGGATGTGTGCCAGGTTTGCGGATACCACGATGATATCCTTTATACTGCCTGCCTGCACAATATAAAAGCCTGCATATTTCTTTTCACCTTTAAACACATACTCTACAACGCCGGGATCCGGGATGGTTCCCGCACTCAGCTGAGCAACGAGCTGTTTGACCGCGTCATTTTCCACCGGCTTGCCGATCTTGTCCGCTGTGGGATGATAGAGCATCGTGCCGTCTTCATTTACCACATAGATATATCCGTCAGCGTCATTGGGAATCTCCGCCGTTCCGACAGCCTCTTCAAAGTTCTTAGCTGTCAGCTGCTGGCCGCCCTTGATCCCGATGGTCGTCTCCACCGCGTGTCCGTAGCTGATGGCGATGGCTCTCATGTCTTCACTGATCATTTCGGAGATTCGCTTGGTATAAGCGGTTTTGTTCGCGATCAATACCAGGATGATCCCCAGGATGATGATCACATCCGTCAGAATCACCACCTTCAGATTCATACTCAGCTTCCCCATCAGATCCAGCTTCAGTTTGATTTTCGGTTTTTTCCCTGCCATGGCATAACCCTCCTGCGATTATTCCCTCTCAATTTGCCTTTTTCTACCCTTAAAGACACTACAATTATACTAAATGTGCGTGTATTGTGTCAACGAAAACAGGAGCCTTTCGGCTCCCGTTTTTCTGTAAATATCGGAATCTGAATTTGTTTGAAAAATGGCCCTCTGACTCCGTCCCCGGGGGTCATTTCAGTTTGGCGGTTTTGGGAAGGCCGGCCTTCTGAAGAAGCTTTTTGTAAGCCTTCTTTTTCTTGCCGGGTACCTTAACCGTTGCCTTTTTGGCGATCCCGCCAAAGGCCTTCTTGCCGATCTTGGTCAGCTTCTTGCTCTTGATCTGAATGGTCTTCAGTGTACTGCAGCCGTTAAAGGCATTCTTGGCGATCCTGGTCACGTTGGCGCCGATCACGAGCCCCGTCACTTTGGTGCAGCCCTTTGTGACATTTGCCGCTATCCCGGTTACCGTAAAGCTGTTGCCGCCGATCTTTGTTTTCGCCGGAACATTGATCTTTTCGGTATTCAGGTTGTAAGGTCCTATATACTCGGCGGTTCCGCTCTTGAATTTTCCTTTTTTGAAGACGATCTTCGTAATGCGGTATTTGCCGCCGGTCTTCTGATCAGCGACCAGAGCACCTTTCTTCAGGTCTTTGGCAGAAAGCTTCTCTGCAACTGTAAAGGTGACGCCATTCGGATCTGTCAGTGTTGTTCCGTCTGCAGAGAACGTTCCGATCCCGGGCTGCGCATTGTTGTCTTTCGCATTGCCGCCCTGAGGTGTCTGTCCTGCAGGATCTGCAGCCTTCGGATCGTTTGTCTTCGGATCATCCGTTTTGGGATCGTCCTTCTTCGGATCTTCTTTCTTCGGATCCTCCTTCGGATCTTCCGTAACAGGTTTCTTTTTGAACGATGCGGTCAGATCGCGGTCTTTCTCTACAGCAAATGTGTAATCCGCCTGATCGTCAAGCAGCAAGCCTTCCTCATCGTACCAGCCTGTAAACTCATATCCGCTGTCTGCTACTGCATGAACGGTGATATTGCTGTTTTCCATAAAGGTTCCGGCTCCGCTTGCAGTGCCGCCCTCTTCTGCAAAGATCCTGACCGTATAGGAAGCGATCACAGGACCCGAACCTGTTTTTGTAAATACGGCTGTCCAGGCCTCATCTCCTTCTGCGATCAGTTCAAAGCTGGCAGGCTTATCCGTATCGATACCGAATCTCTGCCATTTTTCGAAGGCATATCCCTCAAATGGCTCAGCCTCGAGTTTTACGGTAGCTCCCGCGATGCAGGTACATCCGCCCTTGGCACTTCCACCCTCGGTTGCATCCACGGTGATCGTGCATTTTACCCAATCCTGCCTGAATACAGCTACATAGGCAGCATCATCTTCTACGACAACAGCAATGGTTCCGCTTCCGTCAATATCCTTGCCGTCTTTCTGCCAGTGATCGAACACATATCCCTTATTGGGAATGGCCGTCAGGACAACAAGTTCTCCCTTTTTATAGGTTTCATTTCCACCCGTTACCGTTCCGCCCTCCGTTGCATTCACATAGATCATGTATTCCGGGATCACCGGCGGACTGTAGGTCCATTTTGCAAACAGACGAGTATCTCTGTCATATGTCCGAGTGTCATCAACCTTTGTATTCTCGGCGTAATTCTTTGATGCATACCAGCCTTCAAACTTATGATCTGCTCTTACAGGCGTCGGCAGTTCAACAGTTTTTGTTGTTTTGTTTATCAAAGCACTCTCAGGCGAAACCGTTCCGCCGCAGGCATCAAAGTAAACTACAGGGATTGTCCGATGCTCCGTGATCGTCATAGTGACGTTCATCAGCTCCTTATCACTCGAATGACTCAGATCAGTACTGTAATCGGTATCATACCAATACTTTATGGTTTTTGCGCCACTCAGGAATTTATATCCGGTGTCCTGCTTCGTATATGCAATATCATTATCGGACGCATCTTTCACAGACTCAATCTGTACCTTATCGATATCCATCGTGGAATCCAGCGCTTCGAAATCCAAAAACTCATTCAGACATGTCACGTCTCTTGTCTGATTACGGATCGATTTCGTATTCAGCGAAAGTCCGGTAAGATCCAAAGCAGCCAGATGATTTCCGGCGCATTTCAGTGTTGAAAGATTTCTGTTCTGGGAAAGATCCAGATTCATCAACTCACAGTTTTCACATTCCAGGGTTGTCAGAAGCGGATTTTCCTTCAGATCCAGCTTCGCAAGTCCGGTTGCATCCACATCCAGTTTCTTCAGCTTTTTGTTGCTGCCAAGATCCAGCTTTGTCAGCTGACATCCCTGCAGATTGAGCGTTTCCAGATTCACATTCCGACTCAGATCCAAAGCGCTGATGGGTACGATACCGGATTCTACTGAGCTTTGGCAGGTCAGGCTCGTCAGGGCAATATTCCCTGTCACATCAATGGATGAAAGGGATGTACAGTAGCTGCAGCTCAATGTTTTAAGAGACAGATTGTCGCCGGTTATGAGGGTCTCAAGTGACGAATTAGAGGCGCAATCCAGGGATGTCAACGTGGAAGCACCGCTTACATCCAGACTTTTCAGCCCACTGCATTTGTTAATCAAAAGGCTTCCGATCTTTCCGCCGGTTCCGAAAGTAAAGCTTTCCGGCGTTGTGCATTTTTTGATGCTAAAAGAATCCACGGACGCATTCGTAAAGGAATGCTGCTGCAATACCAGGCTGTCTGACAAGACGATCGAACTGACAGTAGCATTGGTAAGGAGCACATTTTTCAAGGCTTTGACCCCTGCTGCGCTGATGCTGTAGAAAGAACCGTTCTTAAGGTCCAGCTTCGACAGACTCTCGCAGTTGTCGCATTTTAACGTCATATTTGCAGGTACGGTATCCAAAGTCAGAGAGGTGATACCGGTAGATGAAACATTCAGACTCTTCAACGTTCCGATCCCGGTTGTATCCAGCCCCGTAAGGGAATCATTCCCGGAACAATCCACGCTCCATTTTTCAGCGGCTGCCAGAATACCGCTAAGCTTTAGTGTACCTGTCAGCTTGTTGCCGGCACACTTAAAGGACCTGGTCGCAGGCTTTACGGATCCGCTTCTGAGCTCTGTCAGTGCACAGGAACTGCAATCCAGCCCCTCCATAATGCAACCCTCTGCTGTGGCAGGCAGGGTCAGATCAGTCAGGTATGAATTACTATAAAGCTTTAATTTGGTTCCTTCCTTAAATATTGGATTACAGCTGGAAGGATTCTGCAGATTCAGGCCGACAAATCCGTCATCATGCATCTCTAAAACGGATTCGTTCTCAAAGGTCGTTCCCTTTGCCAGAAATGTCTTCAGGTTCGAATTGTAACTGGCCGAAACCGATCCTCCGTCATTTGTCTTTCCGATCACAGAGCCTGAAAGATCAAACCTTTCAAGTTTGTCATTTCTGTTTGCGAGAATGTACGCGATCTCGGAAACATTCTTAGCTGTGATCTGGGACAGATTCGGGCAATTACTACATGTCACATACAAATACGGCATATTATCAAACGAAAGCGCTCTCAGATCACTCGACTGATCCAAATCGATCTTCCGAAGAGAGCCGCCTGTCGGAACGTACACATAGTAAAATCCACCTGAACTTGTCAGCTCGAGTTTTTCCAGCTTGCTGCAGCCGGAAAAATCAAGCGCATAGCCTGCTTCACTCGTCACCGTAAGGTTTTCACCCATAAATTCATACAGCTTCTTCATGGATGACAGGCTTAGCTTTCCCGTTTTACTGTCATAAATCTGTAAGGTGCGAAGGGAAGACGACAGAGAAATACTTTCGTCCGCCCCTCCGACATAATTAGTGATATACACATGCACCAGATAGCTGTTTTTGGAAAGATTCAGGCTCTTGATATTGGTTTTCTTATTGACTTTGATCGTAAGGTTTCGAAGATAAGGGAAATACTCGATTCCCTTGAGCATATTCTCTCCCACATCTGTATTGTAAGTAAGGGTGAGGCTTTTTACCGCCTGCTGTGCCCGATAGCGGTACATGGAATTGTCCTCATTGATCGGGCTGTCTTTACCCATTCCCTTCACAGCATTCAAAAGAACCGGATCTTTGATCAGCTTGGTTGCATCTACGCAAGGGTTATCAGCATCATTTTTGATCACAGCCCCCGGCTGATCCGCAGCCACGGTATCCCATGAATTCTGCATCTTGCATTCAATGACCGGTGAATAAAAAATATAGGGATTCAATGCATTCTGTGTCCAGCTGTCATAATTACGATCATCATACGTGATCATGTTGTTCTCACAGACATTCAGGCGCATTCCCGATTCCATCGTATTTCCATTCAGGGCAGACAAAACAAGCCTATAACGGTATTTTTTACCCATTTTGAAGGTCCCGCTTGCATTGCTCCAGATCCCTGTAACGCTGGTATATTCCTCATAGCCGCTTTGTGCGGAATTCTGCTGAAACGCACTCTCAAATCTCATAGGATTAAGCTCACCGGTTATCACCAGCGGTTCTATTTTCTGGCCGGCATACACCTCGGTAAAGGATGCCTGATAATGGGTATCGTCCCTGCTTTGCATCGTAAACCTTACAGTATCATTCGTACTGTCCGATCCCCATGTTTCTGCCTTCACATCCGTCCCTGCCAGGCCACTCACTCCCAAAAGAAGCACCATCCCCAGACACAGGCGGATTATTGTTCTTTTCAGCTGTTGCATTTGCTCCTCTCCTTTCTGCAGATACCAAAGTGACCCTCGGGGACGGAGTCAATGGGGCATTTTTGTTGAAAATGACCCACTGACTCCGTCCCCGAGGGCCACTTAGCGCCAAAGGCTGCTTTGGTCTCAGCTCTTGTTTTCCATGGCAACCAGCATATCTGCGCCGTGCATCTTGCGAAGCTTGGGCTTTTCGATCTTG
>JAILHW010000108.1 GCA_024695605.1 Lachnospiraceae bacterium
GGGTTCGATTCCCCTACTGGCTGCTGAAAGCCCCCGAATTTCGGGGGTTTTTTGCGTATATAGAATACAAAATAGGGAATGACGCTTGTGATGGTTTTATGATATAGTGACATCAAATAGTTTTTTTGCAAAACGGTGACCATAAAGAGCAAAGAAAAACAAACAGCATTCCTGTGCACAATAAAGGGGAAAAGGATGAAGAAAAGACTGAATATAGCCTTATGTATCGCCATGCTGGATGCAGAGCTGTCCGTAGCCATCTGCGAGGGGGCTTTGAGGGGCGCGAAAAAAACAGATGTCAATCTCTTTATCATACCGGGCGGGATCATGAACGAAAAGTTCAGACCGAATGATGAGGAATGGCTTCGATACAACTATCAGTACAATGCACTGTACAGCTGTCTGAAGCCGCAGTCTCTGGATGCCGTGATCATAGAGTATGGAGTGATCACATCCCTGCTTGATGAAAAGGAAAAAAAGGAATTCCTGAAGGGCTTCGGAAAGATCCCCATTTTGCTCTTGGCCGGTTCTCAGGAGGGCTATCACAGCATCACGATCGACAACAAAGCCGGGATCAGGCAGGCGGTGCAGCATCTGGTAGAGATGCATGAATGCAAAAAGGTGGGCTTCGTCAGCGGACCGGTTACCAATCAGGATGCCAATGAGCGCCTTGCGGCTTATCGTGAAGCGGTAAAGCAGTATGGACTGGAGGATTCCGAAGAGTTGATCGCTTATGGAGACTTTACGGAGTTCTATCCGGATATCACAAAGGATCTGATCCGGGCCAATCCCGGGATCGAGGCGATCGTCTATGCCAATGACCAGATGGCAGCCAGTGGTTATACAGCGCTTCGGCAGATGGATCTGGAGCCGGGCAGGGATATTTTGATCACCGGATTTGACGATTCCCGTTTCTGCCTGATGATGGAGCCGCATCTGACATCTGTCAAAGCCGATGCCGGAGAAATCGGCTACCGGGCGGTTTTGGCATGCAAGGATCTGATCGCCGGAACCTATCGGGATGAGCAGATTGAATCCAGACTGGTCGTCAGGGAATCCTGCGGCTGCAATCCGGATAATATCGCCAAGCGTATCATCGACAGAATAGAGGAGCTTTCGGGAGAGGAGCTGGTCGATTATCTTGCAAAGGAACTGATCAAAGAGTATTTCAGCTTCTTTTATGATCCCTCCAAGAAGGAAGCGGTAAGTGAAATCCTGAAGGAGTATTTTACATTTTACTTTAAAATGGCGCAGCCAAACGGCAGCCTGCAGTTTGCGGAGGATGCGCTGAAGGAGGCGTATGGCAGGTTTATTCGGCTGAATGAAAAGGGCTATATGAGTCTTGAGACGCTCTTTTTGATCGATCAGATCCTGTACCACTATATCAGCGCCAGAGTCAGGGACGTTGATCAGTGCCTCAGACTGACGGAGATCATTACGATCCTCAGAGAGAAAAATACGAGCAATATCAGATCTAAAAAGCTGCTCGTCAATGAGCAGAACAGAACCTACGAAACGATCCTGTCGAATATCACGAGGGATATGCTGCTGCGGCAGTTCCGCGATGAGGCTAAGCGATATGAGACGGTAAGCTCAAAGCTGCAGGTTATGGGGTACACATCCTCCTATATCTACACCTATGAAAATGGGATCATCAATGATGGGAAAACCAAATGGCATATGCCGGAAAAACTGTATTTAAAGGGCGGTCATGACCGTGATACGGTGAAGCTGTATGCCGGGGCGGGCAGCGAGGTGGACTGCGCCGAGATCTTCTCAGATCGGTTTATGCCGACGGACCGCCGGTTTGATATGCTTGTATTGCCGCTGTTTACAGGGGAGATGCAATATGGCATGCTGCTTTTGGAAACCGAGACGGGATCGTTTCGATATGCGCAGCAGGTTGCGTTCCAGATCAGTGTTTCCATGGAAGCGATCAACATCATCAAGGAGCAAAAGGAGATCAAAAAGCAGCTGGAGGAAAATCTGGCCAGATCCGTTGCTGCCAACAAAATGCTGGATGAGATGAGCCGGCTGGATCCCATGACCGGCGTGACCAATCGAAGAGGTTTCTTTGATACGATCCACAGGATCCTGAAGGATCCGCAAAACTTCGGCAGGAAGGCAGTGGCCGTTTATGCCGATATGGATAATCTGAAGATCGTGAATGATGAGTTCGGACATGATGAGGGGGATTATGCGATCAAGACGATCGCCAGAGTGCTTTCCGAATCCTTCCGCAGCTCCGACGTGGTCGGCAGAATGGGCGGAGATGAATTTGCTGCCTTTGCGATCGTCAATCAGAATCATCTGATGCGGGAGATCAGAAACAGGATACAGACCTCCATGAAGGAATTCAATGATGCAAGCGACAAACCATACTATGTAAATATCAGTCTGGGCATCTATGAGTTTGTCATCAATCCTGACACCGATTTTGAACAGATCCTGAAGGAAGCGGATGCAAAGCTGTATATGGAAAAGAAGGAAAAGAAGAAGCAGCTCTGCATCTACAAAAACATTACTCCCTAGTTTTGGCACCCATGGCCTTCAGTTCCTTTTTTCGCTCCTACATCAGCTGATCAGCGCGCTCGAATACATCCCGAAGGCTCTGGTCCCCGGGGGTAAGGAGCGAATGGCCGATGGATAGATTGACACCGCTTTTGGAATACAGGCCGAAATAGGTTCTTCCGTTATCGTCAAAGGCCAAAAGATCCACTATATCGTTGATGTCGATCTGCACGAAGCAGGCCTTGAAATGCTTTCCCATGATCTTCAGATCCGGAGTGGGAAGTGCCAGACAAAGCTGCTTGGAGGAACCGTACAGAGAAACGGTACTGATGGTTCGTCCGCTGAGCGTTTCTTCACTTAAAAAAGGATGCCTGCTTCGTCCGGTATAGGTGGAGTACTGGGTATAGACAATATTGCCCGGCGTCCACCATCTCATCCAGAAGGGGAGTGATGACATCCTCATCGGCCACATCTACTCCGATCACATCATAGTTTTTGGTCGCAGCCTCGTTTAGCCGCATGGTCTGGTCCTCGGCGGAAGCACCCTCCGGAGCCATATATTCGTAGGTGATCTGAATCCCTCTGTCAAGAAACTGCCGCTGGGCTTCCTCCATACCAAGCGCAACGGCATCCCACCAGGGATGAACGGTCTTATAAGTAAAATAGAAATTATAGTGATCCTTTTTCGGCTGGTAGTCAGCAAGCTCATGATCGAAATCCACGGCGCTGTCCGCTGAAGAAGCCGGATGCCGGGGGTCTGAAGCAGTATCCTCGGGGGATTCCCCGGAAGCAGAGGAGGGGATAGAGGTATCGGTACCTGCCTGCGGTGAAGAGACGGAGCAGGCCGTCAGCAGGAAGGCGATCGGCAACAGGATCGCCGGAAGCATTTGTTTGATCGTTCGAGTCAGCATAATCATTCTCCAATATGGATAGAATAAAAAATCATCCTTATTATAATACTGTCTGTGCAGATGTGCCAGTTTTTACGGAATCGGGTGATCACGGGGGGATCACAGGGCGATGGGCAGGCAATCAGCGGGAAAAACAGCTTGTTTGTAAGAAAGAACATAATTTGTAACAAATATTTAAAAATTCTGTCTTGAATTTCATACGATTATTGGGTAAAATGTAACCGTTGACTGATTTCCGAAGCCATTTCGGCGACGGAATGATATAAAAATTCTTTTTTAGGAGGATACACATATGGCAGTAAAAGTAGCAATCAATGGTTTCGGTCGTATCGGTCGTCTGGCTTTCAGACAGATGTTCGGCGCAGAGGGATTTGAGATCGTAGCAATCAACGATCTGACAAGCCCTGAGATGCTGGCACACCTGTTAAAGTATGATTCCACCCAGGGTCGTTATGCACTTTGCGACAAGGTTACCTTCGGTGAGGATTCCATCTCCGTTGATGGCAAGAAGATCACCATTTATAAAGAGGCAGATGCTAAGAACCTTCCTTGGGGAGATCTTGGCGTAGATGTAGTTCTTGAGTGCACCGGTTTCTATACCAGCAAGGATAAGGCTCAGGCTCATATCGATGCAGGTGCTAAGCACGTTATCATCTCTGCTCCTGCAGGAAGCGACCTTCCTACCATCGTTTACAATGTAAATCATCAGTCTCTTACCGCTGACGACAAGATCATTTCCGCAGCATCCTGCACCACCAACTGCCTTGCACCTATGGCTAAGGCTCTGAATGACTGCGCACCGATCAAGAGCGGTATCATGTGCACCATCCACGCTTACACCGGCGATCAGATGACCCTTGATGGTCCTCAGAGAAAGGGTGACAAGAGACGTTCCCGTGCAGCAGCTTGCAACATCGTTCCTAACAGCACCGGCGCAGCTAAGGCTATCGGCCTTGTTATTCCCGAGCTGAACGGCAAGCTCATCGGCGCAGCTCAGCGTGTTCCTACTCCTACCGGTTCTACCACCATCCTTACCGCAGTTGTTGAGGGTAATGTAACCAAGGAGCAGATCAATGACGCTATGAAGGCTGCTTCCAACGAGTCCTTCGGTTACAACACCGATGAGATCGTTTCCAGCGATATCGTTGGAATGACCTACGGTTCTCTGTTCGATGCTACCCAGACCATGGTTCTGCCTCTTGAGAATGGCACCACCCAGGTTCAGGTTGTTTCCTGGTATGACAATGAGAACTCTTATACCAGCCAGATGGTTCGTACCATCAAGCATTTCGGTAGCCTTCTTCAGTAATCTAAAGCAGGTTTCATGAACGGGCCCGGCCGGGTTGGGCCGGGCCCGTTTTTTATCATTTCAAATTCATTTCAGGAGGAAATTAATATGGCACTGAACAAAAAAACAGTTGATGATTTCAGCGCAAAGGGCAAAAGAGTATTGGTTCGTTGTGACTTCAACGTACCTCTGAAAAACGGTGAGATCACCGACGAGACCAGAATCGTAGCAGCGCTTCCTACCATTAACAAGCTGGTAGCGGATGGCGGCAAGGTGATCCTTTGCTCCCATCTCGGAAAAGTAAAGAACGGCCCCAATGAGGGTGAGAGCCTTGCTCCCGTAGCAAAGAGACTGTCCGAGAAGCTTGGCAAGGACGTAAAATTCATCTCTGATTACAACGTAACCGGCGCTGATGCAACTGCAGCAGTAGAGGCTATGGCAGAGGGCGATGTGATCCTGCTGCAGAATACCCGTTTCCGCGGCGAGGAGGAGACCAAGCCCCAGAAGGCGGGCGATGCATTTGCAAAAGAGCTTGCTGATCTTTGCGATGACTATGTATGTGATGCATTCGGTTCTTCTCACAGAGCACATGCATCCGTTGCAGGTGTAACCGAGTTCGTTCGTGCAAAGGGCGGCAACTGTGCAGTTGGTTACCTGATGCAGAAGGAGATCGACTTCCTCGGCAATGCCGTTGAGAATCCGGTTCGTCCCTTCGTAGCAATCCTCGGCGGTGCGAAGGTAGCGGATAAGCTGAACGTGATCAACAACCTGCTTGAGAAATGCGACACCCTGATCATCGGCGGTGGTATGGCATTCACCTTCTTAAAGGCACAGGGCTATGAGATCGGTAAGTCTCTCGTAGATGATGAAAAGCTTGACTACTGCAAGGAGATGATGGCTAAGGCTGAGTCCCTTGGCAAAAAGCTCCTGCTTCCTGTTGATACCACCATTGCAGCAGGCTTCCCGGATCCAATTGACGGACCCATCGAGGTAAGCGTTGTAGATGCAACCGCTATCCCTTCCGATATGGAAGGTCTGGATATCGGTACCAAGACCGCAGCTCTGTATGCTGACGCTGTAAAGAGCGCTAAGACCGTTGTATGGAACGGACCTATGGGCGTATTCGAGAATCCGACACTTGCAAAGGGTACCATCGCAGTTGCAAAATCTCTTGCTGAGACCGAAGCAACCACCATCATCGGCGGTGGCGATTCCGCAGCAGCTGTTAACCAGCTTGGTTTTGCTGACAAGATGAGCCACATCTCCACCGGTGGCGGCGCATCCCTTGAGTTCCTTGAGGGCAAGAGCCTTCCCGGTGTAGCAGCAGCTGACGACAGAAACTAAGCGCAGAAAAAACAAGCACGAGCGAAGCGAAGTATTTGTTTTTTCAAGCGGTTTCGTGAGCAATCCGTCTGTGAGCGAAGCGAACAGACAGTGAGTGCGAAGCACGAGATTGCGAGCTGAATGACTAAGTATAAAGATACAATACAAGGAGAACATAACATGGCAAGAAGAAGAATCATCGCAGGCAACTGGAAGATGAACATGACTCCCAGTGAGGCAGTTGCTCTTTGCGATACCTTAAAGGATCTGGTAAAGAATGATGCGGTAGATGTAGTATATTGCGTACCTGCAATCGACATCGTTCCCGTAGCAGAGGCTGTAAAAGGCTCTAATGTACACGTAGGCGCTGAGAACTTCTATATCGAGGACAAGGGCGCTTACACCGGTGAGATTTCCGCTCCGATGTTAAAGGATGCAGGCGTAGAGTACGTGATCATCGGCCATTCCGAGAGAAGAGAGTACTTCAAAGAGGATGATGCGTTCCTGAACAAGAAGGTAAAGAAAGCCTTCGAAGCAGGTATCACCCCCATCCTTTGCTGCGGCGAGAGCTTAGAGCAGAGAGAGATGGATGTTACCATGGACTGGATCAGACTGCAGATCAAGTCCGACCTGGCAGGCGTTAGTGCTGATCAGGTAAAGAGTATGGTGATCGCATATGAGCCGATCTGGGCCATCGGAACCGGCAAGACCGCTACCTCCGATCAGGCACAGGAGGTTTGCAAGGGCATCCGTGATCTCATTGCTGAGATGTATGATACAGATACTGCTGAGGCAGTACGCATTCAGTACGGCGGATCCATGAATGCAGGCAATGCAGCCGAGCTTCTTTCCAAGCCGGATATCGACGGCGGACTGATCGGCGGCGCTTCCTTAAAGCCTGACTTCGGCCAGATCGTAAACGCATAAGAAACAGTAAAATGAAGGCCTGTCGCCAAGCTGCGGCAGGCCTCTTTTTTATGGGATCTGTTTTGTCGCTTAAATTGTGCATTTTAAGAAAGCCTTAAGAAAAAAACTACAAAATCTTGTGCTTTCCACTTTCATTTCCTAAAACTGCGTGGTACAATGGAAAAAGCGAAAAAGGACAAGTGGAAGTGATCGAAATCGGTTTTTGCGGCTGTGATGATCGTTTCCGGAGAGGAGAAGGAATGAAGATGAAAAAATTACAGATTTCTACACTCGCTGCTTTGGGACTTGCAGCACTGGTCGCTTTGGCACCCGCTACACCCGTTAAGGCAGCTGCACCCGCCAATGTGGCGCAGACCGTTTCTACCCAGGACGGCTTTAAGGTAACCTGGTCCAAGGTTGAGGGAGCCACCGATTATATGGTTTCCATTTCCGCAGACGGAAAGACCTTCGGTACTGAGGTGAGCACCAAGGGCGCATGTGAGTATGCTATAGTGGATTCGGAGAAAAAGGTATTGAAGTCCGGTACGACCTACATCGTAAAGGTACGTGCGGTAGGCGGCTCCAGCACCGGGACGGGCACAGGCACCGGCACAACCGCCAATGCAGCTACCGCTAAGGTTGCTACTGCACCCGAGGCAATGAGCTCCTTTGAGCAGGTATCCGCGACCTCTTCTTCTGCAAAGCTGAGCTGGACCCAGTCTGCAGGCGCTACCGGTTATCTGGTAAAGATCGGTTCCGATGCCGCATCTGCCAAGGATCTGATCACGGTTACGACCCCGAACATCAATCTGACAGGACTCAAGCCCGATACCGCTTACTATGTAGCAGTGTATCCCATCCGTAAGGTGACCGACAAATTCTATGCATCCGATAAGTGTGTTTACAACAACAGAGTCATCACCACAGCGGCTGATGTTGACAAGTTTGAGATCGCT
>JAILHW010000158.1 GCA_024695605.1 Lachnospiraceae bacterium
CAACGGCGTTTCGAGATACATATGTATCCGGAACGCCGTTTTTGCGTAAAGAGCTGCGTAACCCTATTTCAAGGATATTTCGATGAGAAAGCAGGTTGTTTATGGGAATTGAATTGTCGAGACTGATCAAAAAAATGGCGCACATGGATCTTATGCTGGTGGCGGGAAAAGGGGGGCTCTCCAATCTGGTGACATGGGTACATATGGCAGAGAATATAGAAGCCTCCGATTTTTTGGACGGAGGCCAGCTGGCAATTACTACAGGAATAGGACTGAATTCAAGGGACGATATCCTGCGCTTACTTACTGCATTTTATGAGAAGCGGGTGTCGGGGGCCATTTTTAACATCGGTCCATTTATTGAAGAGATTCCCGAGGAGGCCATCGCGTTTTGCAACGAACACGATTTTCCGCTATTCACAGTGCCATGGAAGGCGCATCTTGCAGAGATCATGCATATCTGTTGCTTTGCGCTTACAAAAGAGGAGCAACGGATGATGGAAACTTCTGCGGCGTTTCGGAACGCAATTTTCTATCCAAAGCAGGAGGAATTGTATGTGATACCTTTGACCCACAGGTCATTCCGGGTAAAATGGAAGTATTCCGTTACGGTTATGAAACTGGACACCCATGCAAAAAAGCCGGAGGAACGTCTGGAGGCCCTTCGTTGGATGCTGGAAAAGCAGATTAGGAGCAGGGACAGGCATTTTGCAATTTTCTTAAACGAGCTGGAACTGATCCTGGTGTTTGCGGATATCTCCGAGGAAGATCTTATGATGGAGACAAATGAGATCCGGGGAAGCATTAATCGGATGCTCGAAGAAGGAGAATCACTGGCTATGGGCGTCGGAAGACTTACCAAAAGTATCCGATGCATTTATAAGAGCTATAATCAGGCTAAGGCCATACAGCGCCTGCAGGCCAGGGGCAGGATCGGTGAGGACAGGATCATGTACAGTAACCTCGGTATCTATCGGTTGCTGATGGGAATCGAAGATCACGAGATCATAGAGGAGTATTATAATCACACCCTGAAGAAACTGATCGATTATGATGCTGCGAACAGTTCTGATCTTTGCAGCACCCTGCGGTCGTATCTGATGAATGATGGCAGCGTCAGGGACACGGCGGATGAACTCTTTGTTCATCGCAATACCATCAACTATAAGATCAAAAAGATTGAGGAGCTGTTGGGAATTGAAATGTCTTCTCTGCGTGCCAGAACGGAGCTGATGATCGCTTTTAATCTGCGGGATATCATGTAGGAATCTTTGGAAAAAAGCACCGGGTAACCGGTGTTTTTTTGTTGTCAAAAAAGTCTTGTGCATGGGCACAATCCGCTTTGTGTTACGGCTCATTGTTTCCTGCCGGGGAAAAACTATAATGACAGATATCAGATAGAAAACGCGCCTGATCAGATGCGCAGGAAGGATGGATGAATTATGCGAATGAGCGGAAATGAGATTAAAGAGATGCAGAAAAAATATGTACTTCAGTCCTGGAGTAAGCAGGGAAACTTAAATCCGATTCCCATCGAAAAGGCAGAAGGTATCTACTACTACGATCATGATGGAAACCGTTATTCGGATATGGCATCACAGCTGGTGAACTTAAATCTCGGATACGGAAATACAGACATCGCGGATGCTATAAAGGAGCAGGTGGACCGGTACTGCTACATTGGGCCCTCCGTGGCATCGGAGCCGAGAGCGAAACTGGCGAAGATGATCATCGATCTTCTTCCGGATACCTTCGGTAAGGTATTCTTTACCAACGCCGGAGCAGACGCTAATGAAAATGCCATCAAGATCGCACGAATGTTTACCGGCAGAAAAAAAGTGTTCAGCCGTTACAGGAGTTATCACGGATCTTCATTCGGAGCAGGAAATCTGACCGGTGAGCCGCGCAGATATCCCTTAGAGCCCGGAATCCCCGGATTTGTAAAATTTTTTGATCCCTATATTTACAGGGAGCCTATCGAGTTTAAGTCCGAGGAAGAAGCAACAAAATATTACCTTACGAAGTTGAGAGAGCAGATTATATATGAAGGAGCTGACAATGTGGCTGCCATCGTCATGGAAACGATCACCGGGTCAAATGGTATCATCATTCCGCCGAAGGGATACCTCCCCGGAGTCAGAAAGATCTGCGATGAGTTTGGCATCATTATGATCTGCGATGAGGTTATGGCAGGATGGTGCAGAACAGGTAAGATGTTTGCCTTTGAGAATTTCGATGTGATTCCCGATATCGTTACATTTGCCAAGGGCGTAACCTGCGGCTATGTACAGCTTGGCGGCGTAGCGGTTTCAAAAGAAATTGCTGCATACTTTGACGATCATCTCCTTTCCTGCGGACTTACCTACAGCGGGCATCCTCTGGCATGTGCAGCGGGTGTTGCATGTGTTAACTACTATACCAAGGCAAAGATCCTGGACAATGTAAAGGCAGTGGGAGCGGTCCTTAAAGAAAGACTGGAGGCTCTTATGGAAAAACATCCCTGCGTGGGAGATGTGAGAGCCATCGGATTATTCTCCTGTGTGGAACTTGTGAAGGATAAGACTACAAAGGAACCGCTGGTTTCTTACGGATCGGATCCGGAAGGGATCATGCCAAAGGTGATCGGCCTATTAAAGGAAAGAAAGTTTATGACCTACTCCCATGAGAATATGGTTTTTGTCTGTCCTCCGCTGATCATTACCGAGCAGCAACTGACCGAGGAGTTGGCAAAGTTAGATGAAGTACTTTCTATCGTTGACTCCACCATGATATAGAGAAAAGAGAGGGGGACAGCTATGGCACTGTTTGCAATTCCGACCCATGTGGTCTTTGGAACGGAGGCACTTTCACAGGCTGGTGCCTATATGAAAAAATTCGGTAACCGGGCGCTTGTGGTAACAGGACCGCACGTGGCTAGATCGCCCATGATCTGCGAGCTGAAAAAGACGCTGGAAAAAGAGGAAATCGCTTACATGGTGTTTGACGGGATCACCGGAGAACCCACGGATGAAATGATCAGGCAGGGACTGGAGGCCTATAAAAAAAGCCACAGCCGGTTTATCATCGGCATTGGCGGAGGAAGTCCGCTTGATGCGGCCAAGGCCATTGCCCTGATGAGTGTTCAGGAAGAGGATACGGAAATCGCCGGATTCATGGGAGAACCCATATACTGTCAGGTACCGAAGATTGTTGCGATCCCTACTACATCCGGAACGGGCTCAGAAGCAACGAAGTTCACGGTGATCACGAATACAAAGACAGACGTCAAGATGCTGCTGGCAGGGGATTGTCTGATCCCTGATCTGGCTGTCATCAACTATGAATACACAATGGATATGCCAAAGAGTGTAACAGCTTCAACGGGACTGGATGCACTGACCCACGCCATCGAAAGCTATACCTCCAGAAAGGCATCGGAACTGACGGATGTTTACGCTATATCTGCTGTGAAGCGGATCATGCGAAATCTTCCCATCGTTTATAACCACGGTAATGATGGAGTCGCCAGAGAACAGATGGCACTGGCTGCATTCGAAGCAGGGGTTTGTATCAACAATGCAAGTGTTACCCTTGTACACGGCATGAGCCGCCCCATCGGTGCAATTTTTCATGTTTCTCACGGAACAAGCAACGCCATGCTCCTGGGAGAGTGTCTGAGTTTTGCTATGGATGGCGCCTGTGAGCGGTTCGCCAACCTTGGAAGGGCCTGCGGATATGCTGAGGAAGGGGAGGATGATATGGCTGCGGCGGAGAAATTCGTTGCAGCAGTCAGGGAAGTCATAAAGACTTGTGAGATCCCCACTATTTCGGAATATGGTATTGATGTGAAAGCATTTGCAAAAGCAATTCCCAAGATGGCGGAAGATGCCATGGCATCCGGAAGCCCCGGGAATACCAGAAAGACCATTTGCAAGGAAGACTGTGAAAGGATCTATCACAAACTAATCTCATAAGGATGTGCTAAAGCACAATACACTTTGTGCCGGGACAAATTGAAACCATCCCGGCAGACAGATATACTGCAACCATAAGGAACACAGCAACGGGGCTGATACAGAGCGTTACTGTGTTCCTGTTTTTATTACAGGGAAGAAATGAGGAAGCGGTTATGAGCAAGGAAAGAGAGATTGAGATCATAACAAGAAATCTGGGAGTAACCTTTAAGGATGATCAGGACAAGGACGTGGTTGCACTTACCAATGTGAACCTGGAGATCTGCAAAGGTGAATTCATTGCCTTGCTCGGTCCCTCCGGATGCGGAAAAACAACGCTGCTCAGGTGTATGGCCGATCTGCAGAAACCTACGGAAGGTGATGTACATATCCAGGGCATGACGCCTAAGGAAGTCAGGCTTCAGCAGAAATTCGGATTCGTTTTCCAACAGCCGGTACTCTTTGACTGGAGAACTGTAAAGAAGAACATCGAGCTTCCCATGGAGATCATGGGACGTTCCAAGGGAGAGCGTTCCGACCGGGCCGATGAGATGCTGGAGATGGTAGGCCTGAAGGAGTTCGCGAATCATTATCCGAAGCAACTGTCGGGCGGCATGCAGCAAAGAGCAAACATCGCCAGGGCCTTTGGCCTGGATCCGGACATCCTCTTTATGGATGAACCCTTCTCGGCACTGGATGAGTTCACCAAGGAAAAGCTCCATGAAGACCTTCTCAGGATCTGGAGGGCCACCAATAAGACGATCCTGTTTGTTACACATAATATTCAGGAAGGTGTTTTTCTTTCAGACAGGATCTGCGTTCTTTCGCCCCATCCCGGCCGTTTATCAGCCATTGTGGATATCGACATCGAAAGACCGAGAAGTCTGGAAGTGAAGGACTCGGTACATTTCACCGAGTTGGTAGCAAAAGTCAGAAACAGTTTTGAAGGAGGCAGTATCGCATGATAAGAAAGCTGGATAAGATCACAAATAAAAAGTGGTTTTCTTCCCTTTTGTGGGTCCTGCTGCTGGTAATCGCCTGGGAGGTCGGAGCATATGTGGTGGCAGGTGCCAAGAGAACACCGGAAAACATCCTGCCGCATCTTTGGCAGATCATAGGGGCAGCTGCTACAGGCAAGAAAGTAGCGGGAGGTATGACGGCGCTACAGGCGGTATTTGACAGCGCCCGGGCAACCCTCTTTCGAGCCTTACTTGGTTTTTTCTTCGGAGCAGTGAGCGGATTTGCCTTCGCGCTTTTGATGAAATTATCAGGCGTAGTGGAAAAACTCCTTTTCCCGTATCTTATGCTGATCCAGCTGATCCCGGTGCTGGGCATCGCGCCCATCATTCTGGCCATAACGGGAGATATCAATGTGAGCCGGGTGGTGATCGCGGCGATCCTGAGTTTTTACCCGGTTGCCACCAATACCCTGGCCGGATTTAAGGCGGTGGAAAAAGAGAAATATGATCTGATGCACATTTGCGCAGCCAAAACCCGCATGATCTATACAAAGGTGCTGATTCCATCGGCGATCCCTTACTTTTTTACAGGATTAAAGATCGCAGCACCCATGGCAGTAACGGCATCCATTCTGGTTGATACGTTGCAGGGCGACGGAGGACTAGGTTGTCTGTTGTCACAGTCACTAAAACACGCTATGAGCATTTACGTATTCTGGCTGATCGTATTCTTTTCGGCATTTATCGGAATCATCGTCAGTAAGGTGATCGGATGGATCGAGTACAGCGTATCACCCTGGAGGAGGTGTTGAATATGGAGAAGGAAATCAGATTACAAAAGATCGGCCGCCGCAAGAGTCTTAGGCAGCGGGCGAAAGAAAGCAAAAAGTGGCAGAAGATCACCACGGTGGTATATCCCCTTATTTTTGGAGCGGTTCTTGTGGGACTGTGGCAGGGGCAGATCCTGCATCGGTGGTTTCACACAGATACCTTTACCCTTCCCCTTCTGAATAAGATCGGAGAGATCATGAGAGACAACATGGATAAGATCCTGGAGAATACCGGTGCAACCGTCAGTGTTGCGGTCATCGGTCTGGTGATCGGAAGTCTTCTCGGATATCTTGTTGCGGTTTTAGCAGCCCTGTTTCCGAAAATCGGTATGGGAGGTCCGGCGGTGCTCGGCGCATTTGCTTCCGTCCCGGTGGTGGCCATCGCACCGGTGCTGAACAACTGGACCAAAGATCTGTCCGATGAAGCAAGCATACGGAGCATGATCTCGAAGATCATCGTAGTCACACTGATCTGCGCGGCTGACATGGGACTGAATGCCTACAGAGGGCTGACCGAGATCAAACCGTTTTCGGAGGATCTGATGGCGATCTACGCAGCACCTAAGAGAACAACACTTTGGAAGCTGCGACTTCCCAATTCCCTGCCCTACGTTTTTACGGCACTGAAGGTTTCGGTACCGGCCAGCATCATGACAGCCATCGTAAGCGAGTATTTTGCCGAGTACATCACCGGTGTGGGAAGACAGATCCGGGAAAATATTGTTCTGGCACAATACGCAACTGCATGGGCCTATATCGCAACAGCCTGCTTGATCGGCATTGCAGCTTATGTGATCCTGATGGCATTTCAAAGTATTCTGCTGAGAAGATATAGCTGATCAGTTGAATATAAATCAAAAGATGAAAGGAGTTTCTATTATGAAAAAAAGAATGAGAAAAATCGCGAGTGTACTTGTTATGGCAACAATGGCTATGAGATTACTTGCCGGTTGCGGAAAAGAAGCGGAAGCTACATCAACAACGGTGCCGGAAGCGGCCGAAGCTACGGAAGAGATGGCAGAGAGCGAAGCACCTGCAGAGCTTAGCTCTGAGGATGTGATCAAGGCAGCAGCCGATGCCGGAAAAGTCGGTAACTGGGGTCTTGGTAATGAGTATGAGATTCTGGCACTGCTTGCAAAATACGAACTTCCGACGGATTACCTGAGTCAGGATTTCACCATGGACGGCTTTGATGATGATTCCATCACACTTGCTTCAGCCATGACCTACAACGAGCTGGGCCTTGTAAAAAATGATTATGACGGCGGTTACGGCTACGGCGACAGCGTAAAATATGTCGACATGAACGATGAAGGTGTTGCCATGATGGAGGATAACATTTTCTGTACGAAGACCTTCGCAAAGGAAAACCCGGAGACAGTTGCAGCATTCCTTTATGCATCCTTGAAAGGGTGGGAGTATGCAAAGGATCATCCTGAAGAGGCAGCGGAGATCTGCTATGAGTATGGTTCCTCCGTATCACCTGAACACCAGGCATACATGGCGACTGAGGTGGCGAAACTTGTTTCTACGGATACAAAGGGTGAAGCAGCAACAGAGATCGGTTACATGGATGATGAGGCTATGCAACAGACTCTGGATATTGCAAAGAAATATGTGAAACTGGATGACTCCGGAGCAAACGATACCTTCCAGTCTATGTCGCTGGATGATATTCGTGATAAGAGCTTTTATGAGGCAGCAAAGGCATCTGAGGGAACATTTGATGTAGAAAAAAAGAGCGTTGCCATTCAGCTGAAGTGGTTACCGCAGGCTCAGTTTATGGGTTACTACGTAGCGCTTGACAAGGGATACTATACAGAGGCCGGTTTTGAGAATGTGGATATCGTATCCGGCGGTGGTGATATCGCAGAGACAACTGCAGTAAACAACGGAACCGTAGATTTTGGTGTTACCTGGGAAACAAACCTTGCATGTGCGGATGCCAGCGGTATGGATCTTGTGGAGATCGCGCAGATTTATCAGAGATCGGGACTGGTACTTGTATACAAACCGGAAAACTTTGGAAACTAAGATAAGACGCAGAAGTCATTATGTGGCGACGGTTTTACCCGTCGCCACCAAAATAAATGAAAAGGGGTGTTTTTATGGATCTTTTGATTAAAAACGGAACAGTTGTAACAGCCGTGGGGAGTTACGCAGCAGACCTTGCGGTAAAAGACGGCATCATCGTTGCCATCGGCCGGGATTTGGATTACGAAGCAAAGAAAACGGTGGATGCCACGGGTAAACTGGTTTTGCCCGGAGCCATCGATGCGCACACACATATGGCAATGCCTTTCGGAGGAACGGTATCCGCCGACAGTTATCTGTCCGGAACCCGGGCTGCTGTCTGCGGAGGTGTAACTACTATTTTTGACTATCCCGTACAGCATAAAGGTGAGACGATCCTCGGACTCGTAAATTCCAAGAAGGCTGTGCTTGAAGAAGAAGCTTGTTGTGATTATGCATTTCACTGCTGCATCACTAACTTAAACGACGGTGAGATCTTAGAGGAGATGGAGAAGGCAGTGGAGGAGGGAATCACAAGTTTTAAGTGCTTCCTGGTATATAAAAAAGAAGGCATGATGGTGGATGACGGTATGCTGGCAACTTTGCTTTTACGGGCAAAGGAGCTTGGTGCCATGATCAATGTACATGCCGAGAACCCGGATCTGATCGATCTGCGGATCGAGCAATATCTGAAGGAAGGCAAAACCGGTGCCTGGTACCATTACATGAGTCGACCGGAATTTGTTGAAGCGGAGGCGGATAAGAGAGTTGTTCACTGGTCAACACATCTTGATGCGCCGGTTTATATCGTGCACATGGCGGACAAGGAAGGACTGGAAGCCTGCATCAAAGCGAAGGAAGAGGGCCACGAACTCTATGTGGAAACCTGTCCCCAGTATCTGGAGTTTACCTGTGATGTTTACAAGAGAGAGGACGGAAGAAACTTTGTGTGCTCGCCGCCCATGAAAGGACAGGAGAGTCTGGAGGCTCTGTGGAAAGCGTTAAGGAGCGGCTTTATTGATACGGTGGCAACGGACCACTGTCCGTTCCAAAGCTATGAGAAGGATTGGGGAAAAGATGACTTTACCAAGATTCCCAACGGATGCGCAGGGGTAGAGAACCTGTATCCCTATATGCTGGATGCGGCTAATTCCGGAAAGATCCCCTTTGAGAAGGTGGTTGAGGTTTGTTCTACAAATGTAGCAAAAATCTTCGGCTGTAAGAACAAAGGCGAAATCGCTGTTGGAAAAGATGCGGACATTGTGATCTATGACAGGGAAAAAGATTTTACCATCAGCGTAGACAATATGCATTCCGAATACGACCATACCATCTGGGAAGGCAAAAAACTTCATGGTTATCCGGTGAAGACCTATCTTCGCGGAAAGCTTGTCTATGATGACGGAGACTATGTGGGTACCCCTGGGGAAGGTAATTTTGTAAAGCGCATCCCGAAGTCGTAAGGAAAAGGAGGAGACATAAATGGCATATGAAGAAATCCGAAGGAAAGTGAATACAAGCAGATGTCTGATGTGCCATGATGCTCCCTGCAAGAAGGTGTGTCCCAAGGGCCTTGATGTTTCAGGAATCATACGTTCCCTGCGCTTTGACAATATAACAGGCGCAGCGAGAAAACTCGGAAAGGAAAACGCGTGTGCGGATTGCAGTGCTCCGTGTATGGAAGCCTGCAGACGATGCGCCGTTGACAGAGCCATAGAGATACCGGAGCTTTTCAAAGACCTGTTTGCAGAGGCCGTCGTGGTACCGGAGAAGAAAACAGATCTTTCGGTCACCTTTTTGGGTGTGAAATTTGAAAATCCATTTTTGCTTTCTTCTTCCGTGGTGGGAAGCAACTACGAGATGGTTGCAAAAGCCTTTGATCTTGGCTGGGCGGGAGTCGCGTTTAAGACCATCGGACTTTTTGTTCCCAACGAGGTTTCTCCCAGATTCGGAGCCCTTGAGAAAGAGAGCAACCCTTTTGTGGGTTTTAAAAATATCGAACAGATTTCGGATCACACTCTGGAGGAAAATCTGGGTTTCCTGAAGCGACTGAAGAAGGATTACCCTACAAAGGTGATCATTGCATCCATTATGGGACAGAACGAAGATGAATGGACCCGGCTGGCAGGTTTGATGGAGGAAGCGGGAGCGGACATCATCGAGTGCAATTTTTCCTGCCCGCAGATGGTAGGAGAGGGACTGGGAAGCGATGTGGGAACCAACCCGGAGCTTGTGACAAAATACACGGCAGCAACCAGACGTGGGACGAAGCTTCCGATCCTTGCCAAGATGACTCCGAATATTACCAGAATGGAAGAACCGGCTGCAGCAGCCATTGCCGCAGGGGCGGACGGACTGGCAGCCATCAATACGATAAAGAGCATCATGAATGTGGATCTGTCGGACTTCGGCAGTGCACCGAAGGTGGCGGGTAAATGTTCCGTCGGCGGTTATTCCGGAAAAGCGGTAAAGCCCATAGCGCTTCGGTTCATTAACGACATGAAAAAAGATCCGCGGACAGCGGCTGTACCGATCTCCGGTATGGGCGGAATCGAAACATGGAGAGACGGCGCTGAGTTTTTGGCCATGGGATGTGAAACGCTGCAGATTACCACGGCGGTCATGCAATACGGCTACAGGATCATTGATGATTTATCAGAGGGTCTTTCCGATTACCTGTCCGCTGCCGGAATGGAGAAGGTAAATGATCTGATCGGCGCTGGGCTTGATCAGGTGGTGGATACGGAAAAGCTGGACCGTGACACCATTGAGTATCCGAAGTTTAACAAGGAAACCTGTGTGGGATGCGGACGTTGTTACATTTCCTGTTATGACGGTGGGCATCAGGCAATCGGGATGAGCCCCAGCTCCGGCAAGCCTGTGCTTGATCCGAAAAAATGTGTGGGCTGTCAGCTGTGCAAACTGGTATGTCCGACATGCTCCATATCATCGGCGGGAATCCGTGTACCCAAGAAAAGATAAGAAAGGAAGGGATTACATATGTATAAGTGCAGTTTAGAAAGAATGACAGATAAGATCAAAACATTTTCAACCTACGGAGATGCGGGACATGGCGGTATCACCAGATACTCCCTTTCCCCTGCAGCAATTCAGGCAAGAAACGAGTTCATCCGGCGGATGGAAGCTATCGGTGCAACAATCGAGATCGATGACGTGGCCAATATCTATGCAACCCTTGCAGGAAGCGATCCTTCGGCAAAAAGGATTGTTATGGCGTCTCACTGTGACTCCGTGAAAAACGGCGGAAATTATGACGGTATCCTGGGCGTTATGTCGGCAATGGAAGTGCTTGAAACCGTTGCTGAACAGAACATTCCACATAAGCATCCCCTGACGGCCATGATCTGGACTAATGAGGAGGGATCCCTGTATCCTCCTGCAATGATGTGCTCTGGCATCGTGTGCTATGACTATTTGCCGGAGGATATCCGTGCCAAGTTCAGGTTCGAAGATATGATGGCATCAAAGAGTATTCTTGACGGTAAGAGCACCTTTGGTGAGGCACTTGAGGCCTCTGGATTTAAGGGAGACAAAAAATATCGTCTTTCCCCCGAGAATTATCTGTACATGTTTGAGACACACATCGAGCAGGGACCGATTCTGGAGGATGCGGGAAATGATATCGGCGTTGTAGACTGCGTTTTGGGTATGTTTAACTACAGACTCCGGTTCTACGGACAGACCACACATGCCGGAACTTTCCCGATGCCCAAGAGAAAAGATGCATTTCTTGCAGCTTCTATGGCGCTTACTTACCTCCACGAGGAGATCGATAAGCTGGGGTATTCCGATCTTGTTTATACCACGGGTGAGGTGGTATGCCATCCCTGCGTACATACCTGTGTGCCCGATTTCTTCGATTTTTCCTTTGATGCGAGACATGAGGATCCTGCGGTGCTTGAAAAAGTGCTTGCCATCGTGAAGAGCTGTGCTGACAAAATTTGGGCAGGCTGCACCTGTGAGGTGGAGAAAGCCTGGAATCGGGACACTGTATATTGGGACAAGAAACTGGTTGGCTTTGTGAAAGAAGCCGCAGAGGAAATCAGAGTATCTCATCAGTTCATCCACTCAGGCGCCGGACACGACGCGCAGTTTGCAGCATACATGCTTCCCACTACCATGATCTTTGTACAGTCCAAAGACGGTCTTAGTCATTGCGAGCCGGAGTATTCATCGCCTGAGCATTGTACGGAAGGAGCAACCGTCATGCTGAACGCGGTATTAAAGGCGGATGTGGCTGAGGAGTAACAAAAGGAGGGCCTATGAAGTATGTAATAACTATCGCCAGGGGCTTCGGAAGCGGCGGCAAAGATATCGGAATGCGTCTGTCCAGGGAACTTGGTATCCCCTGCTATGACCGTCAGATCCTGACAATGGCCTCGGATCACAGCGGAATCGATGAGAGTATCTTTGTTGAGAATGATGAAAAGCTGAGAGGGAAGTATATTGCAAACTTTCTGAGAAAAGTTCCTGTTACAGGTATTTTGGAACCATCGGACAGGGCGTTTGTATCGGATGTAAATGTGTTCAATCTTCAGGCAGAGATCATTCGGACCTTAGCATCAACGGAGAGCTGTATCATCATCGGCAAGTGCGCCGACGACATTCTGAGAAACCGAAAGAATGTGATCAGCGTCTATGTGGAAGCACCCCGCAATGCATGTGTAAAGTCCATTACGGAGAAGATGAAGGTGTCACCTGACCGGGCGGCTAAACTCATCGTCAGCACTGACAAATACAGGGCCAACTACTACAGCTATTACACCGGCGGTAAGAAGTGGAACAATCCCACCAACTATGATATGGTCTTAAACAGTGACCGGATCGGCAGAGAAAAATGCGTCGAGATCATTAAGGAGTATATCAGGATCAAGTTCGGTGATATTTAGCAAAAAGCGAGAACAAAGCAAAAAACGGATTATGATGAGAGCACTCTGCGTGATGCAGGGTGCTTTTCATTAACATCTAATTTTTTTGTATTTATTTGTTGAGAAAAGGTGTTAAATCTGGCTTCAGCTTTGCATCTTTTTAATAAAATCGTTATAATGATCATGGTTTGAACTGTACTTATGAAAATCTCCATATACTTTCAGAGGATATGAACAAGGCGAAAGCCTTTAGTATTGATAAAAGAAGTAAGGAGTGTGAAAACGAGCCATTTCCTTCATGAGGGACCGAAAATGAATATTATATTGGATGAAATCGAGATAGTAGAAAATGTGTTGACCCCCGAGGATTTTGTGAGGCTTAGAACGGCTACAGGTTTTGCAGATATACCATTACCTCATGCTACTAGAGCTTTAAAGAATGGTTTG
>JAILHW010000161.1 GCA_024695605.1 Lachnospiraceae bacterium
TCCTGCTGATGATATGTATGCTGGCGGGATGCGGGAGCAGTCAGAAAAAAAGCGCGGAGCCCGGGGAGGATGCAAACCTTTCCCAAACGGAATCTACTGCTGCCGCGAAGGGAATGACTCTTGCGGACAGTCTGGATCAGGTGATCCTTAGGCAGATCGACGCGGGGAACAAGAGGCTTTTGTGCTATTCTCTGAAGGCCAAAAAGAGCTATCTTCTGGTATTCGATGATGCCACCTCCATTTTGGATAAATACGGACAGCAGCTTGTGGCAGAGCAGCTGCAGAGCGGAGATCCCGTCACGGTGGCCTTTATCAAGGATGAGCAGAAGGCCCGGGGGATCTTTCTGGATACGGGCTATGAGCGAAAGGACAATATCACTGGCTATGAGATCAATGAGGCCGCTCATACCATGGAGTTTGACAAAGAGCAGCATTCCATCGAAAGGGACGCCCTGGTGCTGATGGGCGGAAGGGTCGCAGAGTTTTCGGATATCAATGCATGCGATGAGCTTTCCGTGATCGAAAAGGACAGTAAGATCGCAGCGCTTGTTGTCACAAGGGGACACGGCTATGTGAGACTTGTGGGTGCGGATTCCTTTGAAGGCGGATGGGTGGAATTCGGATCCGATCTGATCCGCCCGGTGGAAAAGGATGCCCTCTATGTGGTACCCGAGGGATCCTATGAGATGCTGATCTCCAAGGGAAAGGACTCCGGCACCAAGAAGATCGAGGTCAAAGGCCAGGAAGAGGTCCAGGTGGATGTTTCGGATATCCTGACGGATGCGGATAGGACGGGGCAGGTATTTTTCACCATCCAGCCTGCCGGGGCAAAGCTTGTGATCGACGAAAAGCAAAAGGATTATTCCAATGCAATCGAGCTTTCCTACGGGATCCATCAGGTGGAGGTATCCATGGAAGGGTATCAGACCTCCACCCAGTATATCAAGGTGGGAGAGCCCATGGCGAGTCTGTCTGTGACGCTTGAGGAGGCAAAATCCGGGGAGAATGCAGACGATGAGGGCGGATCCGGTTCGGTGAGTGCCAATACAACGGTGGTTTCCGCCAGCGCCGACGGAGAGTATAAGGTGTATATCGACGGTCCGGCCAATGCGGAGCTGTATGTGGATGATATCTATGTGGGCATTGTTCCCACATCCTTTGCCAAGCAGAGCGGAAAGCATACGGTATCCCTTCGGAGAGAGGGCTACATTCCCCGCAGCTACACCCTGCAGATCGATGAGGGCAAGAACGACAATCACTATTCCTTCTCGTCCATGAAGCCCTCCGGGGCTACGGAAAGCGGGGATCTGGCGCAAACGGCGATCTCCTCTCTTTTGTCAAATACCTTAAACGGGATGCAGTGAGAATTTGACCGGATGGGCAAGGTTTTGTGTGTTCATTTCCGAAAGAATATGGTAGAATACGGTTTAGAAATGCAGTTTTTTTGCAGGGTATAAAGGAGGTATTTTGATGGGTTATAAAGAAGAGTATCAAAAATGGCTGTCGGATCCTTATTTTGATGAGGATACCAAACAGGAGCTTAGGGCCCTTGAGGGCGATGAAAAGGAGATCGAGGATCGCTTCTATCGGGAGCTGGAGTTCGGAACCGCGGGTCTTCGCGGCGTGATCGGTGCCGGAACCAACCGTATGAATTTATATACGGTCCGCAAGGCAACCCAGGGCCTGGCAAACTATATTAAAAAGCAGGGCGGCTCGGAAAAAGGCGTTGTCATCGCATTTGACTGCCGTAATTTCAGCCCGGAATTTGCGGATGAGGCTGCGCTTTGCCTGGCAGCAAACGGGATCAAGGCGTATGTGTTTGAGTCCCTTCGTCCCACACCGGAGCTGTCCTTTGCAGTCAGATATTTAAAATGCATCGCAGGTATCAATATCACGGCAAGTCACAATCCGCCGGAATACAACGGCTACAAGGTATATTGGGAGGACGGTGCCCAGATCACACCGCCCCATGACAAGGGCATTATGGACGAGGTCGGAGCGATCACAGTAAATGATGCGCTGACCATGAGCAAGGATGAAGCCATTGCAAAGGGGCTGTATGAGCAGATCGGAGCCAATGTAGATGATCCCTACATCGGGGAACTGAAAAAGCTGATCCGCCGTCAGGACTGCATCGACAAGATGAAGGATCAGGTTTCCATCGTTTATTCGCCCCTTCACGGAACCGGCAATATTCCGGCCCGCCGCATCTTAAAGGAGATGGGCTTTGAGAATGTCTATGTGGTACCCGAGCAGGAAAAGCCGGATGGCAATTTCCCCACGGTATCCTATCCCAATCCCGAGGCAGCAGAGGCCTTTGAACTGGGCCTTGCCCTGGCAAAGGAAAAAAATGCCGAGCTGGTGCTTGCCACCGATCCTGATGCGGACAGACTCGGTGTGTATGCCAAGGATTCCAAGACCGGCGAGTACCATACGCTGACCGGAAATATGTCCGGGTGCCTTTTGGCAGATTATGAGATCAGCCAGTGGAAGGAGGCAGAGGGACTGCCTGAGGACGGCGCTCTGATCAAGACCATCGTGACCACCAATATGGCGGATGCCATTGCAAAGCATTACGGCGTACAGCTGATCGAGGTGCTGACCGGCTTTAAGTATATCGGACAGCAGATTTTGGGCTTTGAGCAAAAGGGCAGGGGAACCTACCTGTTCGGCTTTGAGGAAAGCTACGGATGCCTGATCGGAACCCATGCAAGGGATAAGGATGCCATCGTAGCGGTAATGGCACTGGCGGAGTGTGCAGCCTACTACAAGGAAAAAGGTATGACCCTCTGGGATGCCATGATCGCCATGTACGAAAAATACGGCTATTACAAGGACAGCATCGAGACTGTGACCCTGAAGGGAAAAGAGGGACTTGCCAAGATTGCCCAGATCCTGGATACGCTCAGAAAAGAGCCTCCCAAGAGCTTTGGCGATTACAAGGTTTTGTCCGTTCGGGACTACAAGGCAGATACCGTTACGGATCTTGCTACCGGCAAGGTAACCTCCACCGGACTGCCCAGCTCCAACGTGCTGTACTATGACCTTGAGGACGGTGCCTGGGTTTGCGTACGTCCCTCCGGAACCGAGCCGAAGGTGAAGTTCTACTACGGGATCAAGGGAGAAAGCCTTGCGGATGCGGATGCAAAATCCGCCGATATGGGCAAAAAGATCCTGGCGCTGATCGATTCGATGCTGTAAATCCATCAAAAAGCCCTAAAATAAAGGGGTTTTAGACATTTTCTCCTTGACAAAAGGCCGCAAAAAGCATATAACTTTGAATAGAGTTTTTTTGAAAGGCTCAAATATCTATTATTTTCAGGAGGAAATGTTACATGAACAAGGCAGATTTAATTGCAGCGATCGCTGACAATGCAAATTTATCCAAGAAGGATGCGGAAGCTGCATTAAAGGCTTTTACCGAGACTGTTTCAGCTGAGTTGAAAAAGGGCGGCAAGGTTTCTCTGGTAGGCTTCGGAACCTTCGAAGTATCCAAGAGAGCTGCAAGGGAAGGCATCAATCCCCAGACCAAGGAAGTTATGAAGATCAAAGCTTCCAAGGCTCCCAAGTTCAAAGCAGGTAAGGCTTTGAAGGATATGGTAAACGGTAAGTAAATCGACCGTAAGCTGAACTCATAAGGCCGCATGCTTTGCATGCGGCCTTTTCTATGCTTATAGAAAGGATGAAAATATGCGACTCGATAAATATTTAAAGGTTTCACGCCTGATCAAGCGCCGCACCGTTGCCAATGAAGCGTGTGACGCGGGCCGTGTGATGATCAACGGAAAAGAGGCCAAGGCAGGCACAGCGGTCAAGCCTGGCGATCAGATCACCATCAGCTTTGGAAACCGGAACGTCAGCGTAGAGGTTCTGTCGGTGACGGAAACGGTGAGAAAAGAGCAGGCAAAGGAGATGTATCGCTATTTAGAGGGAAGCGATCTCGAAATCTGAAAAATCCGAAAAAACCGGAATAATAATTTTATGTTAACAAACATGTGTTCCCACTATATCTTGTGTCGGCCAAAGGAGTGACCACAATCATTGGTGAAAGGCCGATAAAATCGGCGTTTTCGAGAAGGCAAGGATGTTTTTTGGAGGGAAAAAAGCGGTTGACGGGCAACATAAATTGAATTAGAATTGATTTATGTTAACAATAAACAAAGTGGGGAGTGTTTTCACTTTGTTGGAAATGAGATGTCAATGGCCCGAAGACGGATAATGTATAAAAAGAATAACGGCTACGGTGCCGGGTTTATCCTGTGCATTCTGGCGTTTATGCTCGTGATCATCGGGATCCATTCACTTCGCCTTTGGAATACCCAGAGAGATCTGAAAGAGCAGCATGCACAGCTTCAGCAGCAGATCGATGATGAGCAGCTTCGGACCGTGGAGCTTTCGGAGTTTCGCAAGTATGTCCAGACGGATTCCTACGCACAGGAGGTGGCACAGGACAAGCTCGGACTGGTCCACGAGGGCGAGATCGTATTTCGGATAGATAAAAAATAAAGCCTGCAGCCGGAATGGCCGCAGGCTTTTTGAAACATCAGAAAACCACCATACATCGGGGAACAACCATATGGAGCAGAAAAAACAGATTGAAGGAAAGGTATATCGGTACTGCCGGGTCAATGAGATGTTTGCAAGAAGGGACCATGTCCTCGTAGCCTTATCCGGCGGCGGGGATTCCGTATGCCTGCTGCATATGCTGCTGTCCCTTCGGGATGTACTGGGCATCCGTATTTCTGCTGCTCATATCCATCATGGGCTTCGGGAAAGCGCCAATCGGGATGCGGAGTTTGCCAAAGAGCTTTGCGAAGCGGCAGGGATCGATTTTTATACCGAAAGGGTGGATGTCAGAAACAAGGCAGAAAGCGAGGGAAAGGGGATCGAGGAGGCTGCAAGAGAGCTTCGCTATGAGCAGCTTTGGAGGATCGCCGAAGCGGCAGGCGCTGACAAGCTGGCGGTAGCCCACCATATGGAGGATCAGGCGGAAACGCTGTTGTTTTCCCTTTGCCGCGGCAGCGGGATCCGGGGAATGGCCGGTATGCATCCGGTTTCCGGAAGGCTGGTAAGGCCGCTGCTTTGTCTGAAAAAGGAGGAGATCCTGCTTTTTCTTTCGCAGTCCGGTCTTTCGTATATGACGGATGAGACCAATGCGGATATGGCCTATACCAGAAACCGCATCCGGACACAGATCCTTCCGCTAATGTGTGAAGAGGTCAATGCAGGTGCCGTTTCCCATATGGCCCGCTTTGGTGAGACCATGGCGCAGCTGGGAGAATACCTTTCCGGTCAGATCGGGCAGGCGCTGGCAGAATGCCAATTGGAGAGAGAGGAGCTGTCTGGGGCAGGGATGGTGCTTTCCATTCCCAAGCTTTTGTCGTATCCGGATTTTTTACAGACGGAGATCGTGCATCTTTGTATCGCCCGGATGGCAGGTCAGAGAAAGGATATCGGAGCGGTGCATACTGCGGCGGTGCTGGGGCTTTGTGAGGGCATCAGCGGAAAGCAGGTCATGCTCCCCTATCAGATCCGCGCAAGACGCGACTATGACAGGCTGTGCTTTT
>JAILHW010000163.1 GCA_024695605.1 Lachnospiraceae bacterium
TGTCCCAGGACGCAAAGTCAGACATTGGCCTATAAAGTGGATCTGAGGAATGTCAGGATCCCGGCTGTTGGGACAGAGGTTTCGGATCAGCTTAAGGAGATTTCAATCGTACCCGAGTATAACGGAACACAGATGGGAGATGAGGCTCCGTATTTCTATGAATCCAATCCAGCAACGCCTATGACGGGGACAGATGTATTTACCTATAACAAGGGCTATCATCTGGTTGTTACATCCAAGGTTTTGGAAGAAGGTAGTTTCAGCAGGTCCAAATTTGCGGATGCAGATAAAGTGGAGATAGTCGGACTTTCCGGTTTGCCGGTGAAAAAGGTAACAAAAAAACTGGATTCCACCAGGAAGGTTTTGACCATCGACATTGAATTTGAAAAGACAAAAGGCAGTACAGTTACCTTCGATCCCAATAACGGATCCGAAGATCCGGTGGCTATCAGTTATCAAAAGGGCACATGGATCGAAGCACTTCCCGATCCTGCTGATACAGAACTTGGATTTACGGCTCCTGCCGGTAAGATCTTTGGCGGATGGGAGGTGGCTGAAGGGGATATCAAAAAAGCCGGTGATGCCTGCTTTGTCCAGGAGGAGGCCATGACCATCAAGGCTGTCTGGGTGGATGATACCTGGAAGATTTATTTCAAGAAAAGCGAGAGCGCAGAAGTGCATCCGGATGCCATCTATGATACCATTGTAAAGGGCGAGAAATATGTGCTGCCGACTCCATACTTCAGCGCTCCGGAGGGGCAGGAATTTGACAGATGGCAATGGGAAGTTGATGGAGTGAAAATGACCGGACTTGAAGGGGAAGCGGTTGAAATCAAAGGGGATACGACGCTGTGGCCCCTTTGGAAAAAGACAGGCACCTGCTCCGTGACCTTTGATGCCAACGGAGGTTCGGGAGAGATGGCATTTGTGATCGTGGATGAAGGAGCATCCTACAAGCTTCCGGAGTGTACCTTCACAGCCCCCGCAGGCAAGGAATTTGCAGTCTGGGATATGGGGGATGCAGGAACATCCATTACGGTAGATACAGATGTGGTCGTAACGGCATTCTGGAAGAATAAGCCGGCGGATAGTACCGAGGATAACAAAGGCGGTGCCGATGGCAAAGGAGGCTCCGGCTCAGGATCCGAATCCGGCAATGGAAAGGGATCCGGAACGTCAGAGACAGTTCTTCCTGCAGCCGGAACCAGCGTTACGCCGGCTGACGGAACAGGCGTCTATACGGTCAGCAAGATCGAAGAAGATGAGCTTGGAAATACCATTATTTCCGTTACCTTTGACAAGCCCGTAGCATCTGCAGGTGCAGAGATCAGAGTGCCTTCCGTGACCACCCTTGAGGGCGGCAAAAAGGCAAAGGTAAGTGCGATCGCAAAGGAAGCATTTGCAGGCAATACCACAGTGACCCGTGTGATCATCGGGAAAAATGTGGAGACTGTCGGCGAAAACGCCTTCAAGGACTGCGCGAACTTAAAGAATGTGGATATCGAAGGCGATGCGCTGACAACCATCGCACCCGGTGCCTTTATGAACTGTAAGAAGCTGAAGAAGATCGTCATCGGTGAGCAGGTGACAACGATCGGCAAGAATGCGTTCAATGGATGCAAGAAGCTGAAAACCATTCTGATCAAGTCCCAGAAGCTGACCAAGAAAAAGACAGGCAAGGCAGCCTTCAAGAACATCCACAAGAAAGCGGTATTTACGCTTCCTGAGGATCTGTCCAAGAAGAAACGCACGGCTTACAAAGCACTTTTGAAGAAAGCGAACAAGCCTGCCACGGCCAAGATCAAGTAAGAAGCCAGCCGCTTCGTAACACTGTTGCAATTGCGATACCCCGTGATCTGTGATACATTAAAATCACTGACCACGGGGTATCTGTTTTGCGGATACAAAAGCCCGGTGGAGCAGAATGAGAGAAAAGCGGGGATACACATTTGAACGAAGAAACAAAAAAGAAAGCAGGTTCCGGTAAAGGGCTGTGGACGCTCAGATATACTCTTTTGAATGCGACTTATTTTGCGGCGTTTTGTACGGTGCATGCCTATGCGGCGGTATATTTGTTGGCAAACGGGTTTTCCAATACGGAGGTAGGGATCCTGTTAGCGGCTGCTAACATTGTATCTGCCGTATGCCAGCCCTATATCGCGGGCGTGATCGATAAGCCGGGGGCGCTTACGAATCGCAGGTTTATCCTGTTGTCGGTATTGGTGATCCTGGCAGGAAGCGGCGTGCTTTTGTTTGCGCATAGTGTGAAGCTTTTGATCTTTATCGTCTTTGGGCTGATCTATATGATCCAGTTTGCCTATCAGCCGGTGATGACAGCGCTTTGTTTTGAGTATCAGAAGGCAGGTTGTGATATCTTCTACGGCCTTGCCAGGGGCTTGGGATCGGCCAGCTTTGCCGTGACCTCCGCCTTTATCGGATCCGCTGTGGAGAAAAACGGCGTAACGATCCTTTTGTATGTCACAATGCTGATGATGGCTCTATCTGCCGTGGTGATCTTCTTTTTCAGGATGCCCGGGGGAGAGACGGAGAATGCTTCTGATCCTGCATCCGGCAAAAAAGAGGAAGGGGATAAAGGCGCCGCTCAGCCCCACAACCGTCTTTCGGATTTTGCAAGGACCTATCCGGCCTTTACCCTGTTTTTGGTGGCAACGATCTGCTTTTACTTTGCCCATAACATGATCAACGATTTCATGATCCAGATCATTCGCAGTCTGGGAGGCGGGGAAACAGAGCTTGGATATGCCAACTTTCTGCAGGCGATCTTAGAGCTCCCGGTGATGGCGCTGATCACCCTTGTGTTCCGGAAGATCTCGGCGCAGAAACTCCTTGTCATATCCGGCGTTGCCTTTTTTGTAAAGATCCTGATCCTGGTATTTGCAAAGAGTATGGTGGGGATGTTTGTCAGCCAGTCCTTTCAGCTTTTCGCCTATGCGGTGTTCATCCCCGCGGCGGCCTACTATGTGAGCCAGACCATGGAGCAGCTGGACCAGGTAAAGGGCCAGGCCTTTGTGACCAGCGCCATTACGGTGGGCGGCGTCTTTTCCAATCTGATCAGCGGTGTGATCCTGGATCATCTGGGAATCCGCTTTATGCTGGTGACGGGGAGCCTTGTCTGCGGCATCGGTGTCGTGATCGGCTGGGTAGCGATGACAAAGCTTCCACATCACAGGTGACAGATGCCTCTATCGGATCCGGGTATTTTTGCCGAAATACAGTACGAAGAGAGAAAAACCGGTTTTTCATAAATCCTATGAAAACCTTGTCTTAGCAGCCAAATCCCTATATAATGATAGGGTGTGTGGGAGGGGACCATGGAAGCGAACGTTCACACTTTTCGAATCGACAAGCTATATGAAAACTTTGCGGCCTCAGCCAACGAAAAGGGCCGTTACTTCTTCGTGCTGGATATTCACCGCAACATTGCCCGTTGGTCGCCCTCAGCGGTTTCCGATTTCGGACTACCCGGGGAATATACGGATAAAAATTCCCAGGTGGTCGCGGAGCACCTGATGCCGGAGGAAGCCAAAAGCTTTGATGAGGATGTAAAAAGAGCCCGTCAGGGGAATCTGGACCGCAAGGAGACCCAGTGGCACATCCGGACAGCGGATGATAAGTACATCACCTGCTCGGTGAAGTATTTTACGATCAAGGACTATACGGGGCTGCCTTCCTATATCGGTGTGGCCATTACCTCGCTCCTGATCGATGCCCATACGGATCCGACGACGAATCTGCCGGGGCAGATCCGGTTTCTGGAGCATTTGCGCGGGATCTTTACCACCAGGCGAAGAGCGGTGGTGATGCTCATCGGGACGATGAACTTTGAGAGCGTGAACAGCACCTACGGCTACTCCTACGGGAATAAGGTGATCGCCGCGCTTTCCACCCAGCTTCGTGAGATGACAAAGGGCGAAGGAGAGTGCTTCCGCGGAGACGGCATCATGCTGTTTTTCTGCTCGGAAACCATGACGGTGGAGCAGATGACCAAGCTTTATCAGGAGTACAGCAGCTTTGCCATGCGGATGCTGATGGTAGATGGCAACAAGGTGCCGGTCAAGCTGAGTGCCGGCATTGTGGTGGCGGACGATCCGACCATCGATGTACATGCCATCCTGGCCACGCTGAAATATGCACAGAACCGGTCGGAGACCACCCAGGACGGTCAGCCGGTGATCCTGAAAAATGATTATATGGCGCACAATGCCAGAACTCTTGAGATGGTGGCATCGCTCCGTAAGGATGTGGCGGCGAACTGCCAGAATCTGGAGCTGTTTTATCAGCCCATTCTGTATGCGGACGGAAACCGCGTGGTGGGCTGTGAGGCGTACCTTCGCTGGCAGCGGGAGGACGGACAGATCTCACCGGCCCAGTTTTTACCCTGGCTGGAAAATGATTCCTCCTTTATGACGCTGTGTGACTGGATCCTTCGAAGGGCGCTGGCGGAAGGGCGGGATATTCTGGCCCGCAATCCCAACCTGCTTTTGACGGTGAACTTATCGCACAGGCAGCTCGGACAGCCGGAGTTCCATCAGTACCTTTTGAATATGCTCAAAAAGAAAGAGTTCCCGGGACAGAATCTGTGTCTGGAGCTGACGGATAAATGCCGCTTTTTGAATCCGGATCTGTTGCGGCATGAGATCGTCTTTTTCAAATCCCTGGGCGTTCTGGTGGCGCTTGACGGCTCCTGCCTTCTGGATCTGCATATGGTCAGAGAGCTTCCGGTGGATATCATCAAGATCGGCAGAGATTTTACAAGTCAGCTGAAAAAGAGTAAGCGTGACTGCTCCCTTTTGCGGGCGCTTTGCCTGTTTGCCAAGGAGTGTAACATCATGGTCTGCGCCGAGGGCGTGGAGGATGAGGCAACGCTGGAGCTGATCAGGTCCTTTGGCGTGACGGCCTATCAGGGCTTTGTGGCATCCGGAGCCGTTCCTTTGGAAGAATTTATGAATTTAAAGCTGCTTCGAAAGCAGTAATGAAAAATACAGGATTTAGGAGATACTATGAAAAAAGCATTGATCACAGGCGTAACAGGACAGGACGGATCTTATCTGTCGGAGTTTTTATTGGATAAGGGCTATGATGTCCATGGGACCATCAGACGCTCCTCCGTGGATTTCAGAGAGCGTATCGCCCATCTGGAGGGCAGGGAGCGGTTTCATCTGCATTATGCGGATCTGTCGGATTCCATGAGTCTTGTAAAGGTGGTCAGTGAGGTAAGGCCGGATGAGATCTACAATCTGGCAGCCCAGTCCCATGTGCAGGTCAGCTTCGATGTCCCGGAGTTTACCGCGGATGTGGATGCAACGGGCGTTTTGCGTGTGCTTGAGGCGGTTCGTGTCTGCGGACTGGAAAAGAGCTGCCGCATCTATCAGGCATCCACCTCGGAGCTTTATGGAAAGGTCGAGGAGGTTCCCCAATCTGAGACCACTCCGTTTCATCCCTATTCTCCTTATGCCGTTGCAAAGCAATACGGCTTCTGGATCACCAAGGAATACAGGGAAGCCTACGGAATGTTCTGCTGCTCCGGTATTTTGTTCAACCATGAATCGGAAAGAAGGGGCGAGACCTTTGTGACACGTAAGATCACGCTGGCAGCTGCCAGGATCGCACAGGGCAAGCAGGAAAAGCTGTATCTCGGGAATCTGTCCTCCCTTCGCGACTGGGGCTATGCCAAGGATTATGTGGAGTGTATGTGGCTGATCCTGCAGCATGACAAGCCGGAGGATTTTGTGATCGCAACCGGCGTGCAGCATTCCGTCAGGGAGTTCTGTCAGCTGGCCTTCCACTATGCCGGCATCGAGCTGGAATTTCAGGGTGAGGGCCTTGCGGAAAAGGGTATCGACAAGGCGACCGGAAGGGTGCTTGTTGAGGTGTCTGAGGACTTTTACAGACCGACGGATGTGGTCAATCTCTGGGGCGATCCCACCAAGGCCAAACAGGAGCTTGGATGGAATCCTACGAAAACCAGCTTTGATGAGCTTGTGCGCCTGATGGTGGATTCGGATATGAAGAAGGTGGCTGTGGAGCGTGCCGAGGAGCATATCGGAATGAACCTCGAAGAGTATCTGGAAAAGGGAGTAGTCAAATGAATATAGCAGTGATCATAGCCAGCGGAAGCGGGCAGCGGATGGGACAGGATATTCCCAAGCAGTTCATCAATGTCTATGACAAGCCTGTTTTGATCTATACCCTGGAGGGCTTTCAGAAGCATCCGCAGATCGATGCCATCGAGGTGGTAACGCTGGAGGGCTGGCATGACATCGTCTGGGCTTATGCCAAGCAGTTTAACATCGATAAGCTAAAGTGGATCGTCTCCGGCGGGAGCACCGCGCAGGAGTCCATCCGTAACGGCATCTACAATCTGGAAGGAAAGGCAGCGGAGGATGATATCATCATCATTCACGACGGGATCAGGCCGCTGGTGGATGAAACCGTGCTTTCCGATGTCATCGTGAAATGTGCCAAATACGGGAATGCGGTTACATCCCTTCCCTATAATGAGCAGATCTTTTTGGTGGATGATGAGATCAGCACCGTCAAATACATTCCCCGGGAAACCCTGCGCAGGGTCTCTACGCCGCAGGCCTACAGGTTTGGCAAGGTGGATAGCGCTTATCATGAGGCATACGAAAAAGAGATCGGGATCTACGGCTCAGCCTACACCAATACCATGATGGTGGAATTGGGAGAGAGGCTGTATTTTGCTGCCGGTTCCGATAAGAATATCAAGCTGACGACCAAGGATGATCTGGAGATGTTTAAGGCGTACCTAAAATCGGATAAGGATAACTGGCTGAAGTAGAATGTTACGATTCACAGATACGCTGTATCATCAGCGGGGTATCGTGCTTGCACGAAATACCGCGCATGATGATGCAGTGCGTACCTGCGAAGCAGGAACTTCACCGAACCCTGAGAAAACAGCTGCGATAGCAGCGATTGAGGTGCTTGCACCGGGTTTTCGAAGAGGTCGGGGAAGTATCTGTGAATCTATCGCATGAATATGAAAAAAGAAGACAATATGAATCTATACGAACATGCAATGTATCAAGAGGACCTGCAAAAGGTCGCATCCCTTCCGCTTCCCTGGGATAAGCTCCGGGGTGCCGGGGTGCTCATATCCGGCGCAAGCGGTATGATCGGAAGCTTTCTTACCGATGTACTGATGTATCAAAACAGCAAGGGACTTGGCTGCAGGGTTTATGCGCTGGGCCGAAGCCGGGAAAGGCTGGCGGGAAGGTTTTCCTACTGGGAACATGATGAGGGCCT
>JAILHW010000170.1 GCA_024695605.1 Lachnospiraceae bacterium
ATCCTTTCCGCAATCCGGTATCATACGACCGGCAAGCCTGAAATGACAAAGCTGGAAAAGATCATTTATATCGCCGATTATATCGAGATCCACAGAAAGCCGCTGCCTCTTTTGGAAAAGGCCAGAAAGGCTGCCTTTGCCAATCTGGATGAGGCCATGCAGGTGATTTTGGAAAGCACCTTGAATTTCCTTGGGAAAAAGGGAGCCATGATCGATCCCATTACCTATGAAACCTATAACTATTACAACAAAGACAAATCATGATCAGGAGATAACATGGAATTGACATCAAAAAATGCAGCCATTGCGGCTGTGGAAGCATTGGAGAACAAGAAGGCTGAAGAGATCACCGTGATCGATATCAGCAAGGTTTCTCCCCTGGCAGATTATTTTATCATCTGCAACGGAAACAACAGAAATCAGGTTCAGGCCTTATCCGACCATGTGGAAGAGACCCTTGGCAGAATGGGATTTGACAGAAGACCCATCGAAGGCTACGAAAACGCCAACTGGATCCTGCTGGATTACCATGATGTGATCATTCACATTTTCGATAAGGAAAACCGATCCTTCTACGATATCGAAAGGATCTGGCGAGACGGCACCAAAATTGAGATAGAAGAGCTGAAAGCGTAAGGGAAAGAAACAAATAATGAAAAGTTTGATATAATGCATATACTTCTGACCGGAATATTTTTGATTATTTTTGTTCCAGCATATGTAAAAGAGAGGAGAAGATGCACTATGAAAAGAAAGATGAAAAGGGTGTTGGGCATACTGCTGAGCGTCGTGCTCTTACTTGGGATGCTGCCGGAAATGGCAATTCCCGTGCTTGCCTATGACAACAATCCGTATGCCGCTTTGGCGGGCACTACGACGACTGTGAAGTTCAACAACATGGACTGGTATGTCATCGAGGATAGTTCCACGGCTGTGAATTCCGGGACGGTCACGCTGTTGTTAAAGAATCCCGAGGAGACAACAGAATTCAAAGATCGAAAGGCGTTCAATGAGAACTACAATAACGCGTACAGTTCATCCCCAATAAAGCAATTTCTGGATGGTCTGACAACAGAAGGCGGAAGCTTTGCGGCTGTGGCTTCAGCCATAGCAGATACCTCACTTCCGGATGTGAATGTCACAAATGCAAAGCTTTATCTTCTGAGCAAAACGGAAACAGAAGCCATCACGAATAATGATGTAAGAAAACCCCCAAGTACGTGGTCCTGGTGGAGCCGTACGCCTGCTGGAAGTTATAACAATGCTGTATATGAAGTAGAATATGATGGAAAATTACGCAATCAAAATGTAGCCAATAAAATGCTTGTCCGCCCCGCCCTGCGCCTTGACTTATCAAAAGTGATCTACAGGGCAGGAACCTTCATGCCGGCATCGAATGGATATAATATATCCATTACCGGCGGTACAAATACAGTAATAAGTGGCGGAGACACAAGCCAGACGGATCTGACCGGTGAAATGACGACTGTGACCTATACGGCAGAGGAAGGATACCATTTTCCGCTGTTTACAGACATTACGGATAATGGTATAACAGCCACAAGAGTTAACAAAACGACAGTAACGGTTTCGGGAACGCCGACCTATGATGTAAGTATTATCATTCCGGATGCCGTTATGGGATACAGTGTATCCCTGACAGGCGGTGCAAATGCTGATCGTTACGGTTTTGCCACCCAGACCGGGATTTCGGATTCTATGACGACGGTAAGCTATTCTGCACACGCCGGGTATCTGTTTGAACCTTTTGAGGAGATTGCTCAAAATGGCGTTACCGTTACAAGAATAGATAAAACGTCAGTGATTGTTTCGGGAACCCCTGACGATGATGTGGTAATAACGGTTCCGGATGCAAGAGAAGGCTATACCGTGACAATCACCGCAGGAGCCAATACCACACCTGACAATAATGAAAATACTACACAGACAAATTTAACAGAAGAGATGGAGACTGTGACCTATTCGGCAGATGAGGGATATCATTTTGCACTGTTTCCGGACATCACACGGGATGGGATAACGGTTACAAGAACAAATGATAAGAAAGTGACTGTTTCGGGAACGCCCACGGATGATGTGAGCATTACGGTTCCGGATGCCGAAGCGGTTACAGAGGATTCTTACAGTGCTTTTCATATCACAGGGGAGGATTCAGAAGAAGAGCTTGCCGGTAAAAGAATATCCTTCGGAGGGCATGAATGGTATGTGATAAAGGATGATTCAACCGGTGAAAATACGGGAACACTGACACTGCTTTCAGCCTATTTTATGGGGAAATCGGCTTTTAATAAAAGCGGTAGGGGAATCGACTATTCCGACTCCGATATTCGAAATGCAGTCAATTCACTGCTTGAAGATGATGGTAACTTAAAGGCAGTCAGTGGTGCCATGGATCCTGTAACGGTAATAAGCTATAAATATGACAGCACTTCCGAGGTACAAAATACGATTGACAATCAGAAGCTCTGGCTGCTCAGCGTTTCTGAGGCAGAGAATCTTCCCCGTAAAATAAGAGCCTGTGCTCTGGCACCGGGGAAGCCTAATGAAGATTGGTGGCTTCGTTCGCCGGGCAGGGAAAATATTCATGCATGTTTTATGTCCGCGCTTGCAAATGTAAATGATTATGGTTATATATCCACTGTTTACGGTATTCGTCCGGCCCTTAAACTTAAGCTGTCCAAGGTGGTTTTCGACTCCGGATCAAAGACCTTCAGGCTGCCGGGCAGTCACAGCGTAACCATTTCCGGCGGTGAGGGAGCAGCTACCAGCGGAGGAAGCGCTTATCAGAGTGATGTGACCGGGGAAATGAACACCGTAACCTATACGGCAAAGAAAGAATACCATTTTGAAGAATTTGCCACTGTCAGTGAAAACGGTGTTACCGTCTCAAGAATCGATAGTAAGACAGTGATGGTTTCGG
>JAILHW010000212.1 GCA_024695605.1 Lachnospiraceae bacterium
CCCAGAAGCTCCACGATGGGATCATACCCTTCCTGCCCCTTTTTCTTCAGGGTATTGGCAAGCTCATCCGCCTTGAGTATATATGCGCCGTAGCGTTTTTCCAGATCATCCAGCACGGCGCTTTTTCCGCTTCCAACGCCGCCTGTAATCCCAAGAATTTTCACTGCTGATTCCTTTCAAACCGTTTTTATTTTGCTTCGTACCAGTTGCTGCCGCTGTGAATGTCGATCTCAAGATCCACTGCGAGCTTGGCTGCGCCCTTCATATTTTCCTCGAGGATCTGTATGATCTGCTCTTTTTCATCTTCATAGGTTTCGATCAGAAGCTCGTCGTGTACCTGGATCAGGATACGGCTTTTGAGTCCTGCTTTTTCAATGGCCTCAAACACGCGGATCATGGCGATCTTCATAATGTCTGCCGCAGTTCCCTGGATCGGTGCGTTCATCGCCACGCGCTGGCCAAACTGTCTTTGCATAAAGTTGCTGCTCTTAAGCTCCGGAATGGGCCTTCTTCTGCCATACAGGGTTCTGCTCTCCCCGGTCTCTTTTGCTGCTTCAACGGCCAGATCGAGGTAGCGCTTAATGCCGGGATAGGTGGCAAAGTACTGCTCGATGTACTCCTTTGCCTCCGCGCGGCTGATGGACAAATCCTGAGAAAGTCCGAAGGAACTGATGCCATAAACGATGCCGAAATTGACCGCCTTGGCATTGCGTCTCTGCAGATCGGTTACTTCCTCAAACGGCGTATGGAACACCTTGGATGCAGTCATCCGATGGATGTCCTCGCTCTGTCTGTAGGCCTCGATGAGTTCTTCGTCCTCGGACATATGGGCAAGAAGCCTAAGCTCGATCTGGGAGTAATCGGCATCCACAAATACGCAGCCTTCCTTGGGCAGAAATACCTTTCTGATCTGCCGTCCCATCTCGGTTCGCATGGGAATGTTCTGCAAGTTCGGATCCGTAGAGGAAATTCTTCCTGTCGCAGTGATCATCTGGTTGAAGCTGGTATGGATCCTGCCGTCCTCCCGGATAAAGTTAGCTAGGCCGTCCGCATAGGTGGATTTGAGCTTTGCAAGACCTCTGTACTCGAGGATATCCTTTACCACAGGGTTGTCCTCTGCTAACTTTTCCAATACATCGGCTGCTGTGGAGTAGCCGGTCTTGGTCTTTTTACCGCCCTTTAGCTGCAGCTTTTCAAACAAAATCTCCCCAAGCTGTTTGGGAGAATTGATGTTGAATTCTTCCCCTACCTGCTCATAGATCTTCTTTTCCGCAATCTCTATTTTTTCGGAAAGCTCCCTGCTGTATTCACGAAGGCCCGCTGCATCTGCAATGACGCCTTCCTGCTGCATCCGATACAGCACATAGGTCAGCGGCAGCTCAATCTCATCATACAGCTTTTGCTGTCCGGATTTTTGGACTGCTTCCCTAAGCGGCGCAGCCGCGGTCAAAAGTGCGTGCATCAGGCTCGCCGCGTAGTCTGCGATCTGATCCGGGGTGTTTACCACTGCCTCATCGAAGGCTGTTTTTCCAAAGCGTTTTTTGTAATCCTCCAGCATCACGCCCGCATACTCGGTTGCCACATCCTCCGGGGTGTATTCGCTCTTTAATGGATTCATCAGATACGCCAGAAGCTTGATATCGCAAAAGTCTTTATGCAGCGCCAGACCCATCGGGTGCTCTTTTTCTTCGAATAGGTGATAGCTCTGTTTAACATCAAAGGTAAAAAGTTTTTCCCCCTGCTGCGCGGCCTTTAGCCGGAGCTTTTGCAAAAGCGCTTTTCCATCCTCGGATGTGATGCTGTCGGTTGCGCCAAGCATCGCTAAAAGCGGCGCTTCGTTGCCCGGTGCAAAGAGGTAGCTTTCCTCTTCTGTGCAAAAACCGATATGTCCCTGTGGGAACAGGTGATAAAGGATCTGATCTGCCTGCAGAAGCGCTTCTTCGGCACTTGCCGCTTCGTCCTTTGTTTTTATAAGCATTGCCGGTTTTACCTCTTTTGCCGACGCCTTTATGCTCGTCTCGAATCTGCCAAGAAGATTTCTAAATTCCAGTTCCTTGAACATCTCGTAGGCATCGGAATTGAACAGATCCCCAAGCTTTGCATCCTCCAGGGTATAGCTGATCGGCGCGTTGATCTCGATGGTGGCAAGCTTCAGCGACAGGTCGCAAAGATCCCTGTTTTCTCTGAGAGATTCGCGGATGGCATTTTTGCTGATCTCTTCCAGATGAGCGTAGATATTCTCGATGCTGCCGTAGGTATCCATCAGGCCGATGGCGGTCTTTTCCCCAACCTTGGGAACGCCCGGAATGTTGTCGGAGGCATCGCCCATGAGGGCCTTGAGCTGGATGAACTGCTCGGGGGTTGCGTGGTATTCTTCCTTCAGCCTGGCAAGGTCATAGTCCTCAACCTCGGTTCGTCCGCCCTTTGTCTTGGGAATGCGGATCAAAATGTTAGCATCCGCTATCTGCAAAAGGTCCCGATCGCCGGAAACCAGGGATACTTTATAGCCCTCCTTCTGGGCTCTTTTTGCCATGGTCCCGAGAATGTCATCTGCTTCGTAGCCCTCCTGCTCCATCACAAGAATGCCCATGGCCTTAAGGACTTCCTTGATCTTGGGAATCTGCTCGCGAAGCTCCTCGGGCATGGGTTTTCTGGTGCCTTTATAGGCTTCAAACATTTTGTGTCTGAAGGTGGGTGCATGCAGGTCAAAGGCTACTGCCAGATGGTCCGGCTGCTCCTCATCTAAGAGTTTGAACAGGATATTTAAGAAGCCATAGATCGCATTGGTATGCATCCCCCGGGAATTGGTCAGATCCGGCACGCCGTAAAAGGCGCGATGCATGATGCTATGGCCGTCGATCAATACTAATTTGCTCATGAAGTGCTCCTTTTTCCTTAACCTGCTGCGTACATGAAGATCCCGAAGATGATCAAAAGTGCCACGGCTTCGTAGCTGATCAGTCCGATCCTCCAGCGGATGGTCCTTTTCTTGGCTGCAAGCGCTCTGGTCATGTAGCCCCTTAGTTCGTTCTCCAGATGGAAAGATGTTCCGCTCTCCAGATGGACAATACCCTCCGAGGAAAGATACTCGATGGCGAGCTCTTCCTTGCAGGCCGGGCAGGATTCTATATGCTCTTTAAAGCGCTCGATATCCTTGCTTCTGAGTTTTTCATCCAGAAACACGGGGATCAGCTTTTCACATTCTTTACAGGTAAGGGTTTTCATAGGCAATATTCTACTATAACCGGAGGCTTTTTTCAATTTTTTCGGTTTTTTCGCTCATAAAAATCGGATATTAGAAATACCCGATTTTTTTCACATACTATATCAATGTTGCTCTTAACCATACTTTATAGGTGTTATTTGGTTTTGACAACCTTAGCACCTTTCGGTATCTTAGCCTTTTTCAATTTCTTCACATACACTGAATATGCTTTTCCCGGCACTTTTATTTTACACTTTTTGTATATTCCGGAAAATGATGCTTTGTTGATCTCCAATTGTTTTGTTTGTGTATTCTTAAAAATCACCGACTTCAAGGATTTGCAATTCTTAAATGCCTCATTATCAATTTTAGTTACCTTCTTACCAAAGGTCACGCTCTTTAGATTTTTACATCCGAAAAAGGCACCTGTTTCAATTGTCTCAACATTGCTTCCGATTATGACCGTTTTCACGTTGGGATTAAACTTAAAAGCATCCTCACATACACTGACCACCTTTGCCTTTTTCCCATCCTCCAATACAATCGTGTTCGGGATGTTGACTTTTCCGTTTTTCGCCAGTTTCAAGGGAGCCATATAGGCAACCGTAAGGGACGCTTTTCCGTTTTCGTCACTTTGTGTGCCCACAAATCTGTATTCCGCACTCTTGTTTTTGGCTTTCATTTCCTGTTTTACGACAGTAACCTTGACGCGATATTCCTTGTATAGTTCCTTCGTTCCGACATGTACTGTCAAAACTGCAGTTCCGGGTTTGTGAGCATAAACAATATATGCATTTGTATTTTCTTCCTCTTCCAATGAAACAATGGACTTATTCGATGATGTTACATGGAAGTATTTAACCTCTTCTTTACTGTAATACAGCCCGATCCTCTCACTCGCTCCCTCCTCACATTGCATAAAAATCTGCTTTGGATTTGTTACTGCCTGCATATCAAATTTCACATCCAAAAGCGGACTATCCTCTGCAATTATATTCAGATTCTGATTCGGAAACAGCTTAATCATACATCTTCTAACAACTAAAAACCTGTTACACCAGTCATTCTCCGTATCATAGTTAAAGAAACTGCACCCTCTTTTCTGGTCAAAAACCACTTTTCTGTTCTGATCTATCACACCGATCCAGGGAAATCCAAGACCATAACCTCCATTCTCATAGGTACCGAATGCATGAAAACAGGACTTTGCCTGCGGATCCCGGTAAAACTCGATTCCTTCCAGATCTTTATCCGAGAAATCGGTAAGGTAACTTCTTATGGATTCAAAGTCCTGGTCAAAATAAATGACTGCAACGTGAATGCTGTCCCCAAGCAGTTTCTTATACTCAACCGCATGACTTACGTGCTCTTTGATAACCTCATCCCACCTGGAAAAAAACAGCAGAATCGGCTTTCCGTCATTTTGCGGAAACTGAACAATTTTGTTATTTTGATCCACAAGTAAAATATCGGGCATTTGCTGGCCACATGCGGTAATAGACTTTGGGGCCGGATTTTCCTTTGCATATTGGTGAGTCAGATAATATAAGCTCTTACCTGTGATCTGTTTCCACGCATAATCCTTATAGGTTCCTTTTTTACATAGCTCATTCACTACGGAAACCACATCCCGGGAGTAACTCTCATTGACCCACTTCAAAAAAGCAGCCGAAGAAGTATAACTCCCAAGGGCGGAATCAAAATACTCCGAAAAAAGAGGCAGCTCCCATCCGGCCTTATCGTTGTTTATACCAAACTCATATCTGCCATAATCTGCGATACCTTCGCAAAGCCAAACGGGTACATCCCCGGTGTACTTCTGTGCAACGTGAACAAGCTCATGGGTAAGACAGTCAAAATCATCCGGATGTTCATGAAGATATTGGGGATTCACAACGATCTTGTTTCTTTCAGAATCAGTGTAGGCAACCCCCTGCTCATTGGGATCCGATACGATCGTTACAGGATACAATGTTCCGTAACTGTACTTTTCGCAGATTTTTCCATACACCTGTGTAAAAAGCTGCCTGATCTTTGCAACCTCTTCATCCGTTAAGGAATTGGCTGTATTTGTGATTGTCAGGTAGGAACCGATATCCGTTCCGGATGGTATCTTTTTCCCGGCCGGCACCGTGAGATCAAGGCTATTTTGTTTGATCCCAAATCCTGCAGCATATTCCTCCCAAAGCGCATCTATATCTTTCCCGGTAGCATTCACGAAGAAATCCGCCGAATAGGTGCCCTCTCTCGCTTGTTTATTCAGTTCTTTTACAAATCCGGATTTCTTATTATTCTCGATCCACTTCAGAAACCCTCCCGTAATCCTGTAGGAATCCGAGTAAAAGTTGTCTTCATTAGGTGCATCCAAAGCAAAGCCGCTTTGCTCATTGTACAACCCATATTTGTCTCTCCCATAATCTGCCATGCCTTCGGTCAGATACAATTCCAAACTATACGGTTTATCCTTATCCGCCTGTAAAACATGCACAAGCTCATGCGTCAAAACATCCCAATCCTTTTGCTGATTGATGTAGGACGGATCGATCGATATGGTTTGTCCCACAGTATATGCGGGATTACTGCCAATATCTTCCGATTTGATGGTCACGGGAAGCATCGTTCCGTCATGAAACTCCTTACTCATCTGCGGATAGCTCTTTTCAAAGATTTCCTTCAGATGGGTGAGACACTCGTCACTAAAACGATGTTGCGGATCCTCAATGGTCAAATAATCAGATACAACACTCTTCTCGGCGCTGATAACCTCCTCGACCACAGGCTCCTCAGCACGAACAATAGCTGTTGCAGAGATCAAAAAAGAAAAACATACAACTGCACAAGTAACTGCTTGCTTTAACCTTACAAGATTCTCTTTGTTCATAATGTCAGATACCTCCTACCCCAAATCAGAAATCTATCTCAAAAGCCTCATCTTATCCGCCTCTTTAAGGATTATACAACATTTTGGCTACAAATACACCCTAGCTTCTCCCGGATACAGGAATTCATGTATGATCCGCAGGAATTCTCGCTTGCAAACCATCAGGTTATGTGATAAGATATGTCTTGTTTGAAACGCCGGCGTGTCGGAATGGCAGACGAGGCAGACTCAAAATCTGTTGTAGGCAACTACGTATGGGTTCAAGTCCCATCGCCGGCATGTATAAAAAAATAGATCAGGCTTATAGCCTGATCTATTTTTTTAGGCACGCTGGTGCGTGCCTCTCACCCAGGGTTCGAAGGTCTCGCCTTCGGCTCGGTCCGCGCTAAGCGCGTGCCACCGGCACGCAGCGCCCCATCGCCGGCAAAAAAAACAATAGCTCGATCTGATTTTATTTAAGCACGCTGGTGCGTGCCTCTCCCCCAGGGAAATAATATTTTGATGTCCTAATCGATAAGGTCGTTCTGAAATCTTGACAGGTGCTCATACGGCAAGATCTGCCGCCCCCGGAACAGGCCGCATCCATCATTGATCAGCTGGTTATTCAGTGCTTTGAACATATTCACTTTCACGGCCGACAGGTCCAGTTCCTGGAGTTTTTTCAGTCTTTCGTATGCTTCATCGTATATCCTGCACTTTCCGGGTGGAATGATATCATGCCTGCTTCTGCTCTCCTCCTGTCTCTTTTCATAGCCGGAGTGGTCTGCCTCTCCTATTTCCGCGAAATCATCCATTGTTTTGGTCCGCAGCTGTACTTCCGTATAGCATCTTGCCAGATTATCATAGAAGGTGATGTGCAGAGACTGATAGCCGGACTCTCGCGGCTGCCTGATATAATCTCTGTAATATAGATAAACACTTTCATCCAGATCAAAAACGCCAGACTCATCCGGAAATCCAGATATCACAGGTGAAAATCCGTGTTCTTCCAGAAAACCCGGCAGCGTATTAGCAATCTCATACAGATATTTCAGTTCTTCTGCTTCAAATCTTTCCGGATCGGAAACATGACATAGCGGAAGGGATATCACGATCCGGTATGCGATCAGATCTCTGAAGCAATTCAGATTGTTCTTGATTTCCGCTTCCGTCGGATATTTTCCTTTTTCTTTGTAATAGTCATTGATGAATTCCAGAATATAGCCGTTAAACTTTTCTTCCGCACGTATCAGCGACTTGATCCTTCCCTTGAAGGTAAAGGCGAGAAAAGGATACTTTTTTGTCATATACAGGTAATACCCCTTGATCCTCTGCGACTGTGACGTGAGGAAATCGTTATGCTCCAGCAGCTCTATGATCTGCATCAGAAAATTACTGTGGGCAAGATCGATGGTATTATGCGATCTGAGCGCCTCGGCCTTCAGATCCGTGGCGTACTGTATCAATATTTTGAGCACGGTATTCCCGGCATACAGGTAATCGTTAAGGGTGATCATTCGAAATCCTCCGGTTACTTTTTTTCTATGTCTAATTCAAAGTCTATTCCTGTTTCTTCAGAAAGTCCGGTCCGACGACAATAACGTAATAAGAAGATGCTCGTTTGCCACATCATTATAGACATTACACTTTCCTCCGCTTAGATCATATACATGCACGATGTTCTTAAGCTCTTCTTTTTCCTCAAATTCACTTACGATATCAGGATATTCTTGAAGCTTTTCGGGAGCAAAATGAAGCGTCTTCTCATTATGGAACATCGCCGTATAAAGGATCTGCGCCTCCACAAGATCCTGGAATATATGGCTCCCGTAGGACAGTTCGGGGTTGTATCCCGCCTCCGTTTCCTCGGTTTCGCATATGACCTCGAAGGCACTGATATCGGAAAATGCAGTCGGTACTCCAAGCTCCGGGGATGTTGTTCCCACACGACCGGGAACGATCAGCATCATATGCCTGTTCTGATCCCTGTAATGCCAGTTGATCTTCCCCACCAGCTTTGCAACAAGATCCTTCTCCCGATATGGCATGGAATAGTACTTTACGGGATCCACATACACGATAAGGTCAAGCTCCGTCGTCTTGCACATCCCCATGGATGCTCCTTTGCTCTCAAGAAGAATCCTGTCAGCAGGAATATCCGGCGGAATGACGGTGCCTGTTTTTCCCTTCTGTACCTGAAGCGGACGGCACTGGAGAAGATCTACGGAATACTCTCCGTTCTCCGAAATATTGATGGTAAATTCCGTATCAACCGGATATGCATACTCTTCCTGTATGCACGAGAGCATCCTTTTCATCTGCTCCATCAGGGTCTTATTTTCAACAAGGCCCTTACAGGAGATAAACTTCACATTCCTTCGTCTGCCCATTTCGCGCAGCCTTGCTTCTGCGTCATAATCATGTTCAAACAGGATCCTGTCAAGATAATCGGGTATATCCGCTTCTAATTGGTCAAGGGATAGCTTCTTTAGCGTATGCTCCGGCATGTTTATGACCTCCGCCTTCCCTTGGGAGAATTTATGCTTATCGGCTGAGGATGAATAGGATGTTTTCTCAGGCTTGTCCAGGTTCACGATCCTCGGATATGATCCCTCTGTCCGATCAACAGCCGAGGTCCCAAGTCCCATTACCAGGCGAAGCATTCCTGCCGTCGGATCCGTATCCTTCATGATCCTGTAAGGACTGTAGGAATATCCCACGCCGGCTGCACATGGCATATAATTGGAGCCGTAATAGGATCCGGAAACCCTCTGGATCAGAAGAGCCATCTGCTCATCTCGCTTATCAAGTCCGCGGCGCTTTCTGTAATCAAGTGCCGAAAGACTCATGGAACTTGCATATACGATCTTGATGGCATGCTCGAATTCATCAACCCGCTCCTCAAGGCTTCCCCGATTCACGCAGAATACCGATTCATATTTTCCGGCAAAGGCGTTTCCGAATCCATCCTCAAGAATCGAGCTGGAACGGATGATATACGGATCCTGCCCGTAATATTCGATGATCCTGACAAACTGATCACGCATCGCATCGGAAAAGACGCCGGCCATGATCTGATCCGCAAACTCCTGTGCGAGGTCAAAGTATCCGTCCTCTGTCCTTTGCCTGATCCGTGTATCCCAGAGGTTATTATCAACAATATAGGTATAGTACAGATCCGAACCGACATAGAAAGAATCATGCGGCTCTAGAATTTCACTGATATCAGGCTCTTTATTTCTGATGATCGCACGGGCAAGCAGCATTCCGCATGCCTTTCCTCCGATCATGCCCGTTCCGACCATATGATCTCTGACTGCGAAATAATCTTCCGCTGTAAAATGCTGCTTGACCATATCCCGCATCTTCGGATCGCGGGTCATCATGATATCACACATCTTGGAACAGTCATCGGAAATATCCATCCCGCTTTCCTTCAGCAGCTTTACCCGGTTAAAAAATCTGTCCCAGGAATCCGAATACTGCTCCTTGGCCGACCGCTGCGCCTGTCCCAGCGCCTGATAAAATCTGCTGGACTTTACCCCGTCCAGTATGGGACGAAACTCACCGGTATCCGGGTCATAGGTATGTGGCAGAAACATGGTCTCTGAATTTCTTTTCCATACCTTTTCCGGTCTTACATATACATTCTTTTTGTCCGAATAGACGTCAAAGAAAAGCTGTGTGGTATTCAGTATCTTGTTGATCGCCTGCATGGAATGCTTACCTCTGATGATCGGGAAAAAAGCAACTGTATCCAGAATAAACAAAAAGGGGCAGGTAACTCTGAAAAAGTTGCCCATCATCAGGTCTGTTGCCCACGCCGTCTGAAGCTCAGAGAGGCAGTCAAATACATAAAAGGCATCATAGCCTTCCTTTTCTATCACATTGTGGATATCCACAGTGAAGTTTTCAAACCGGTGGGATAAGGGAATTTTTACCGTCTTGATCTCCGGCCGATCTTCCACAAGGGGCTCGTGCTGCGCAAATCGGAAGTAAATGATATTGCGTTTATCTTCTATCGCCTGTCTGACATAAGGCTCCATGAAAAGCTTGAACTCGGACAGGTCCGAGACGCGCCATACGACATTGTCTCCCAG
>JAILHW010000167.1 GCA_024695605.1 Lachnospiraceae bacterium
ATGAAGCATTTTCTGTTTTACTGGATCTTCATTCTGCTGTATGCCTGTCTGACGGGCCTTTTGATCAATCTGATCGTATGAGTGTCTTGATCAGATGGTCGCTCTGATCGGAAACGGAAGATGAGCCATAGAGGAAACCTGTTATGGATGAAAAAAAGATTGTAAGAAAACTGTCAGGCGTCGGGATCCTGGGCAATATCCTGCTGGCGTCATTCAAGCTGATCGCAGGGCTTTTGGGAAGGTCCGGTGCAATGGTCTCGGATGCGGTGCATTCCCTGTCCGATGTGTTTGCAACGCTGGTGGCCTATTTTGGCGTCCTGCTATCCAGAAAAAAAGAGGATGAGGAGCACCCCTACGGCCATGAGAGGATGGAGTGTGTGGCATCCCTGGCGCTTGGTCTGATCCTGGCGGGAACGGGGCTTGGCATCGGCTATCAGGGAATCCGAAAGCTTCTTTTTGAAAGAGGCACGCTGGAGATTCCCACGATGCTTCCGCTGGTCGCGGCCGTGGTGTCGGTGATCGTCAAGGAAGCGATGTTCTGGTACACTATGTACTATGCCAAAAAAATGGACTCGGCGGCCTTTAAGGCGGATGCCTGGCATCACAGAAGCGATGCGTTTTCCTCGGTGGGTTCCTTTATTGGCATCCTGATGGCAAAGCTCGGATTTCCCTTTATGGATCCGGTTGCCGCGCTGATCATCTGTGTGCTGATCCTGAAGGTGGCATTTGATATCACAAAGGGTGCCATTGAGGGAATGCTGGATACCTCCTGCGACCGGGCATTTGAGAATCGGCTCAGAACCTTTATCGGGGAGCAGCCGGGCGTGGAGTATATCGATCTTTTGCTGACAAGACAGTTTGGGAACCGGATCTACGTGGATCTGGAGATCGCGGTCAAACGGGATATTTCCCTGATCGATGCACATGCCATTGCAGAACAGGTCCACAGTGCCGTGGAGCAGAATTTTGCAAATGTCAAGCACGTGATGATCCATGTCAATCCGGCGGAAGAAAAAGCCTAGGCTGCGGATCGATCTGTGAAAGCGCATAAAACAGGCACAGAGCCTGAAGTATTTTGGAGGAGTTTATGAAAGTTTTGTATCTGCTGCTGTTGTTTATTCCGGTGAGTATCGGAGCCCATTTTGGCGGGGCGAGCCAGACGCTGGTGTTTCTGTTTTCGTCCCTTTCCATCATTGCCCTGGCGGGCATCATGGGAAAGGCCACGGAGAGTGCGGCCCATTATCTGGGCGGCAGGGTCGGCGGCTTTCTGAATGCCACCTTTGGAAATGCAACGGAGCTGTTGATCAACATCTTTGCCATCAAGGCAGGACTCTATGATGTGGTTAAGGCCAGTATCGCCGGAGCGGTGATCGGAAATATCCTGCTGGTGTTGGGACTTTCCATGCTCTGCGGCGGCCTGAAGTTTAAGGTGCAGAAATTCGATATCAAATCGGTGGAGATGAATTCAAGCATGCTGCTCTTTGCGGTCATCGGTCTTTGCGTGCCGGCCATCTTTGTACATACGCTGCCGGAGACTTCGGTCAAGACTGCGGAGCTGTCCCTGGTGGTGGCTGTTCTGATGTTTGCACTTTATCTGTTCCAGATGGTCTTTTCCTTTGTGACCCATAAGGATTATTTCGAGCATACCACAGAGGAAGAGGAAAAGCCGGACTGGTCTTTGAAAAAATCCCTGATCATCCTGCTGGTCGTAACGGTATTTATCGGAATTGAGTCCGAACTGTTCACCGGCTCCGTGGAAGCTATGACCACTGCCGTGGGATTGTCGGCGGGCTTTGTGGGTATCGTTCTGATCCCCATCATCGGCAACGCTGCAGAGCACAGTACAGCGGTTTTGATGGCCATGAAGAACAAACTGAATGTCTCGGTGGAGGTCAGCGTGGGATCCAGTCTGCAGATCATCCTGTTTGTGGCACCGGTGCTGTTGTTCATCAGCTATATCTGGAAGCCCATGAGTCTGATGTTCACACCCTTTGAACTGGCAGCCATGGTCTTTTCCGTGCTCATCGCAAATCGTGTGGTGGAGGACGGACAGTCCAACTGGCTGGAGGGAGCTCAGCTTGTGGCTATCTATGTGATACTGGCGGCCGCATTTTTGATCGTTTAAGGAAAGAGGATAAGAGAGAACAATGAGACTGATAAGAGTGATCATCTTTGGATTGATCGCCGCCTGCAATTTTGCAAAATTCATCCTCATCGGATCCTACTTTAATATGGGTGTGGGAATGTTTTGCATCGCGGTAGCAGTTGTGGAAGTGATCATCGGAAAATGGAAAAAGGAGATCAAACATAAGGTCCTTTATTTTCTGGGCACGGTCTTTGCCGCACTGATCATGGTCTGGATCTCCACGTGGGAGTTCGGATTCGCTAATTTCGGTGTGTATGCGCTGAAGATCCGGTATGCAGACAGGATCGGATATACCACAAGCCATTTTCCACAGGAGGTTCCTGAGAATGCCAGGCTTTTAAACTGCACCATGATGCCGACCATCATGCAGGGATCGGGGAATGTGCAGGCCACCTTTGGGGCGGAAGGAGAGGTGCTTGAGGCGCTGGAACAGCAGGCCAAAGAGGCATGTATCATGTCCTTTTCGGCGGCTGATTATGTGAATGGCAATCTGCCCGAAGAGGATCAAAAATTGGCCCAGAAGATCTTTGAGGAAAAGACGGATTTTGAGAATACGGAGGCGAGGATCCAGGTCTGCGATCCTACGGGAATGATCCGGGAATGCGCCTCGACTCATGATATGACGATCTATATCCTGGATTCGAATTTTTACTGGAATCATATTCACACGGATTCCGTTTTGGTGGATCATACAGGACACGAGATTCAATATGTGGGAGAGTAAATATGGTCAGTATCGATATTTGTCAGGGACTTTGGGGAAAGGTCTCCATCATCAACAAGGAAACAAAAGAGCAGCTTTGGGAAGGAAAAAGCGGGGAGACGGCAGAGTTTCCTTCTGCGCCCACCATGCCCATTGCTATCATCTGGGGGATCATCCAGACGCCGAATGTCATTGAGACCGTCACAGACGGCAGTGACTATGAGCTGGTCTTTCGGATGAAGCCATTTAAATCGGAGTACTATCTGGTTGAAAAGAAGATGGTGGGAGAAGATGACAGTACTGTAGTGGTGGAATGATGAAAGGAGGATATGCGGTTATGAAAGAGGTATTGATCGTTGTAGATATGCAAAAGGATTTCATTGACGGAAGTCTGGGCACGAAGGAAGCTCAGGCCATTGTTGCCAATGTGAAGGAGAAAATACAGTCTTATCTGGATGCGGGAAAGCGGGTCATTTTCACCAAGGATACCCATCCGGAAAACTATCTGGAGACCTATGAAGGAAAGCATCTTCCGGTGGTACATTGTGTAAAGGACACCGAGGGATGGCAGATCGACAAACTGCTTCCCTGGGACGATGAGCTTTGCAGCGTTGTGGAAAAGAAAACCTTCGGATATCTGGAGTGGAATAAGCTTCTTGCGGATGCTGCGGATATAGAGATCTGCGGCTTGTGTACGGACATCTGCGTGATCAGCAACGCACTGATCATCCGTGCCAACTTCCCTGATAAGGATATTCTGGTGGATGCATCCTGCTGTGCGGGCGTTACCCCGGAGCTTCATGAAGCGGCGCTCAAGGTGATGGCATCGAACCAGATTACAGTGGAGTGAAGCATATACCAAACCGGATCACAGAGGAGTAGAGCAGACCGGGTATCTAATCGGATCACTGTAGAACAGAACATGGTTCGGCCGGATCAGGGCAGTATCAATCGCCGATTCATATGGTCGATCAGGTATAAAGTCAGGTATTCATGAAAGCCAGAACCTGCTCCCGGTCTAGAAGAGCCGAGGTGGCACCAACGGCGGTTGTGGTGATCGCGCCGCAGGCATTGCCAAACTGCAGCGCTTCGGCATCGGTTTTGCCACGCAGGATCTCGGAAGCAAAGCCGGCCACAAAGCTGTCACCCGCTCCGGTGGCATCTACGGCATCGATGGGATAGGCGGGAAGAGAGAGGCTTTCCTTTGCGTTTTTGAAATAACATCCCTTGGATCCCAGCTTCAGGATCACATTTTTGACGCCGTAGGATAAAAAGACATCGGCCATTTCGGATGGCGTATCCTTACAGGTATAGTGCATGGCTTCATCTTCGTTGGGAGTGATGTAATCCACCATAGGCAGGCAGTCTTTCAGGTCAGAAAGTGAGAGCGGATGGAAGTTTGGAAGCTTGGTATCCGCAAAGACCAGTGCTCCTGCCGCCTTTGCGGTTTCAAGGACGGATCGGATCACATCGGGATCGTTAAAGGGCGCACGAAACAGGGAGCCTAAAATGACGGCCCTTGCGTTTTGGATGCAGCCCTGATACTGCTCAGGATGAAAGTTGTAACGGTGTGCCCGGTTGGTGATGGATTTTCTGGAGCCATCCTGTTTTACAAACATAGTGGTGACGGGGGTTGGAGTATCCGGACTTTGTATAATCTTGTCGGTATTGACACCGGCCGTTTGAAGGGTACTTTTTACCATTTCTCCGGCGCTGTCGGCTCCAAGATAGCAAAGGATGCCGGTCTGCATTCCCATTTTTGCGGCGCAGACAGCTTCGTTGACGGCTTCTCCGCCCACATTCAAAGAGCAGGAGTCTGCAAGAAAACCGGTCCGGGAAACGGGATCGGGATCAAAGCCTTTTATGATGGAATCCACAAGGGCAGTGCCGATGCAGAGGATATCTGTTTTTTCCATGGTGTTGTTCCTTTCGGGGTTCGATTGTAAATAGTAACGTTCTATTGCATATCTTACGAGGGTATGCAAGTCAGGTCAAGAGGGATCGGAATGAATACTGATATTCAAATGAGCGTATCGTCCATGACGCGAAGCGGTGATGAGAAAGCCGTCTATGTGTTTTTTCAGGATGGAAAAAAGAGTGCGGAGTTTGCGCTTCCTGCCTGCAGGATGGTGAAAAACGACGGATTTGACGAAGAAGAGATCCAAAAGCTGAGTGCGTATGTGGATCACGAGAGAGATACCATTTTTGAAATGGCAAAAGGGATCAATCCCATCAAAGCACTTATGAAATGATCATTTGGGAGAATTTTTATGGGAATCATCAGGGCAGTGGCATCCTCGGCCATGGATGTGGCAGGGGAGCAATGGAAGGAGTTCTTTTACTGTGACAGCCTTCCGGAGAATATCCTGCTGGTCAGGGGAAAAAAGCATATATCGGAGCACAGCGCCAACAACCGTATGGATGACGGCGTGATCACCAACGGTTCCATCATAGCGGTGGCTGACGGACAGGGAGCCATTGCGGTATCCCAGGGAAAGGTGATCGCAGAATATTCGGAACCGGGAGAACATATTTTTGAAGATCCCTATCATCCCGGCGGGGTGAAGGGATTTTTGAAGGAAACCGGAAACAGGATCAGCTTCGGCGGTGGCGTCCAGACGGTGCAGCAGCGGATCTACTACTTCAATACCAAGGAGATCATAGGCATCCGGTTTGAGGGTAATGTTTCAGTCAATCTGCATAGCGGAGATTTTCAATCGAACCTGTCGCTTTCCGGTGTTTTTTCCTATCGCGTCTGCGATCCCATGGTCTTTTACAAGATGGTCACCGGAAACGTTGCGATGCAGTATGACAGATCCCGGCTCAACGGTATGCTGATCAGTGAACTGAAAACGGCCCTGGCTATGGCGGTTTCCAAGACCGGGCTTTTCAGAACCTCAGATCTGGGACTTCATACGGATGATCTGATCACAGAGCTTAAGGCGGTACTGGGTCCCATGTGGAAAGAAAAAAGAGGCCTGGAGCTTGTTCGGATCGCCTTTGACAGCGGTGATTTTTCGGCTGCCGATGCGATCTCGGATATTCAAATGACGGAGGTGTTTGCAGGGCCGGGAGCTTTGAAAGCTGACCGGACAGCGACAGAGACAGAGACGCAGCCGGAAACGCAAAGCAGTCAGGAGACGGAGCCGGGCCCGCAGATGCGGCCGGTCGGGAAGATTGGCAGTGGCGCCGGCGGTGGCGGCGAATGGACGTGCAGCTGCGGCGTGGTGAGCAGCGGTAATTTTTGCCCGGAATGCGGAGCAGCAAGAGTCATGGAATGGAGCTGCAGCTGCGGCATGCGCAATATGGGAAAGTTTTGTACCAACTGCGGGAAGCCCGCAATCAAATGAAACTGAAGTGGTGATACATGAAACATAAAAACAAAGACAGAAAGCAAAATGATCAGATCTTTACGGGAAGCGCTTTTTTGGCAGCATTTATCGCAGTGCTTGCGGCAATGCTTTTGATGACGGCCCGGCCTGCGGAGGCAAAACCCGCTTCATTTCGGTATGAGTACGGCGTCTTTTTGGGGGCAAATACCGATGATATCCCCAGGATGGAGGCATATCACATCATCGTAGTGGATGCCATGTATTTTTCCAAAAAGCAGATCAGACAGCTAAAGCGCCGGGGGCATGTGGTTTACAGCTACTTAAACATCGGCTCCCTCGAAACCTTCCGGTCGTATTTTGAGGAGTTTGAGCCGTATACGCTGGATCCCTATGCCCACTGGTATGACGAGTACTGGATGGATGTGTCGAAGAAGAAATGGCAGGACCGCATCATAAAGGAGGCGGCAAAGCTAAAGAAAAAGGGCGTGGACGGTCTGTTTGTGGACAATACGGATGTCTATTACTACTATCATACGGATGCGATCTACCGGGGGCTGACGGTCATGCTCAAGGCCTTTCAGAAGCAGGGACATTATGTATTTCTGAATAGCGGGGATAACTATGTAAAGGAATATCTGCGCCATCACAAAAAGCTCGATATCATCGACGGCGTCAATGAAGAGACGGTTTTTTCAAAGATCCACTGGGACGAGGGGACCTTTGGGACAAACGGCGCCGAGGAAAAACGCTTTTTCCAGGACTACTGTGCGCTTGTGCAAAAAAATGGCGGGGATGTTTATCTTCTGGAATATACGTCGGACAAAAGCCTGAAGAAAAAGATAAAAAAATACTGTAAGAAGAAGGGCTACCGGTACTATATCACCGACAATCTGGACCTGGACGTGGCAGACTGAAATCGGACCCGGATCCGAAACCGGGTTGTGCAGGCGGCGGATCTGTGATATCATTTGAAGGAAAACAAAACAAAGGCGCTGCGGCGCTGTACTGTGCTGGTGAGCGGTTCTGCGCATCAGATTCCCGATCAATAATATGAAAAAAGTTTACAAAAGGGCGGTTTATCGGACTTTTGATATGACATACTGTCATAGAAGGAAGCGAAACACAAAAACCTGTTGACAAAATCGAACATCTGTTTTATATTCTAAATATCGAACAGACGTTCCGAAAAGGAGAAAGAGAATGAATACTGAAAAACAAAAAGCATTAGAGGCAGCATTGGTACAGATCGAGCGTCAGTACGGCAAGGGCGCGGTGATGAAGCTGGGTGACAGCGAAGCGCAGATGAATGTGGAGACCGTTCCCACCGGCTCTCTGAGTCTGGATCTGGCACTCGGTCTGGGAGGAATTCCCAAGGGCAGGATCATTGAGATCTACGGACCCGAGTCCAGCGGTAAGACCACCGTTACCCTGCATATGATCGCAGAGGTGCAGAAGCGCGGCGGTATCGCAGGCTTTATCGATGCTGAGCATGCACTGGATCCTTCCTATGCAAGGAATATCGGTGTGGATATTGATAATCTGTACATTTCCCAGCCGGATAGCGGAGAGCAGGCACTTGAGATCACCGAGACCATGGTCCGCTCCGGTGCCATTGATATCATCGTTGTGGACTCCGTTGCAGCCCTCACACCCAAGGCCGAGATCGACGGCGATATGGGCGATTCCCATGTGGGACTGCAGGCCCGTCTGATGTCCCAGGCACTTCGGAAGCTGACGGCAGTGATCAGCAAGTCCAACTGCACCGTTATCTTCATTAACCAGCTGCGTGAGAAGGTGGGCGTGATGTTCGGAAATCCCGAGACCACGACCGGTGGCCGTGCGCTGAAGTTCTATTCCTCTGTTCGTCTGGATGTTCGCAGGATCGAGCAGCTCAAATCCAGCGGGGAGGCGGTAGGTAACCGTACCCGCATCAAGGTTGTAAAGAACAAGATTGCTCCGCCGTTTAAGGAGGCAGAGTTTGATATCATGTTCGGCGAAGGCATTTCCAAGGAGGGCGATATCCTGGATCTGGCAGCTGAGAATGATATTGTCAATAAGAGCGGTGCCTGGTATGCCTATGAAGGCAATAAGATCGGACAGGGCCGTGAGAATGCCAAGCTGTATCTGAAGGAGCATCCCGAGGTCTGCAGCGAGATCGAGGGTAAGGTCAGGGAACTGTTCGGCCTTGCAGCCGATGTGGCAAGGGAAAAGAGTGCGCCGAAGGCGGAAGAGCCTGCAGATAAGAAGAAAGACTGATATGCTGGTTACGAAGATCGAAGAGGCAGATAGCAGAAGGGTGAAGGTCTTTCTGGACGGAGAGTATGCCTTTCCCCTTTACCGCAGTGAGCTTTCTTCTTATGGCATCAAAGAGGGTGAGCAGATCACCGAACCGCAGTATCAGACACTTTTTGATGAGGTACTGCAAAAGCGGGTCAGGCTTCGGGCCATGAATCTTCTGACCAAGCGCCCCTATACGGAGGCAGGGCTTCGTCAGAAGCTGCGGGACAGTCTCTATCCACCGGTTCTTGTAGAGAACGGGATCGCCTATGTCAGCAGATTCGGCTATCTCAATGATGAGAACTACCTGCGGGACTATGTGGAATCCCTTTCCGGCAAGTACTCCACGAGAGTGATCCGCAATAAACTGTTGCAAAAGGGTATCAGCCAGGAGCTGATCGATACATATTTCGCTAACCTTCAAGACGATCTGCAAAAGGAGGAGGGAGAGCTTTTGGATGCACTGATCCAAAAAAGGTGCAAGGGAGCTCTTCCTGCAGATCCGAAGGATATGGCAAAATTGATGCGATATCTGGCCGGGAAAGGGTTTTCCCAGGGAGATATCCGAAAGGCCATCAGAAAACTGGAATCAGAGGCGTAGGATGCAATGCATCCTATGCCTTTTTTCTTTGTATATCCTTCTGAAAAGCCTTTCTTTTCTTAGGGATTCTTAGTGATTTTCTGATTGAAAAGAGGCCCGCTTTCGCATATAATAAAAATGGTATGTTTTGCAAACATATCAGGGTTTTTAATAGACAAAACAGAGAGTTGGATAAAATTATGTCCGGTGTGAACCAAAGAGAAGAATTTAATCATTTTATAGAGAGAATGGCGAAGATCAGGGATCTGTCATCGCCTGCATTATACGATTTTGATGATGCGGATGATTACAGTCGCCGGCTTCGCAAGAATTTCGAGACCATCGGTAAGCTGGCAACGGAAAACCGTCGAATGCTGGATGAAATCTTATATCCGATCATTCAGTCGGATTCACCGCTTTCCGAGGATGCCATCGAGGAGATGGAGGATCTGGGAGAAAAGTTGCTTTCCGTAGCAGGGGAGGAATCGGATTTCGAAAACCT
>JAILHW010000238.1 GCA_024695605.1 Lachnospiraceae bacterium
TTGTTGATTACCTCTTCCGGGCACCAAATACCGGAACGCTGTCATTTATGCTTGAGTATTATTCTCAGATCATAGAGCGATTTATAGATGTTCCGAGCGGCGTTGATTTTGAGGATTTTGTGATGCAGTGTATGGCAGCGATTCATCCACCCACCTATGTGCATTCCCATATGGGAGCACAAATTAGATGAGGATACAGAATATAAGCTCCATGAGTGATTTGTTGTAAAAGTTAAATTCCCCCCTTGACATATTTGGTTTATTGGAATAAACTAAAGCAGAACCGAGAGGTTTATCCGGATAAACCCTAAAAGGAGAAAGATAATGGCAGATTTAGAATTAGGAGCCGTACAGGAACGCTTTGCGGACATTGTGTGGGAAAATGAACCCATCGGCTCCGGTGATCTTGTAAAGGTATGTGAAAAGCAGCTGGGTTGGAAAAAGCCAACCACCTATACTGTGCTTCGCAAGCTTTGTGAAAAGGGTCTTTTGCAAAATGAGAACGGCGTGGTAACCTCGCTGATCTCCAGGGAAGACTTCTATTCCGACAGAAGCAGGCAGATCGTAGAGGAGTCCTTTTCGGGGTCCCTTCCGGCCTTTGTAGCAGCCTTTGTGTCCAAGAAAAACCTGACAAGCGAAGAAGCGGATGAGATCCAAAGTCTTATTGATGCCTTCAGAAGCGGAGGAAAGAAGTAGCATGAATCAGTTGTTTCTAAAGATACTGAATTTAAGCCTGTATGCAGGTATGTTGATCCTGGCGGTGATGCTCCTTCGCGTTTTGTTTCGGAAGGCACCGAAGTGGATCAGTTGTCTGTTCTGGGCGCTGGTAGCCATCAGGCTTTTATGCCCGGTGACGTTGGAGAGTCCCTTCAGTCTTATGCCTGCAGCGGAAAAGTTGCCTACTGCTAACTTTTTTTTGACGGAGTCAGAGGACGCACAGATCGTAGAGGAAGCCTTGGGTACTGCATCTAATACAGAGGATTCGGAGCAGTATGTCGGAACGCAGCAGTCTAAAGCAGATGGAACCACGAATACAGCCGGAACTATGGAAGCAGTCGGAGCAAATCTGGTCGACGGTAGTTTAGAAGCAGGATGGTTGGAAGAAGCGATGAAAGCTGGTAACAGTGATGCTTCCAACAGGACTGAAACTACTGAGCTGACCGATGCGAAAGCAAATGTGAAAGCAAACGCCACCGACCCCATCCGCATCCTGACAGTCATCTGGCTTGTGGGCTTTTGCGTAATGATGGCACAGGCACTTTTTTCCTACCTGCGTCTGAAACACTACGTTGCTGCTTCCGTTAAGACCGGAAGAAACGTGCGGATCTGTGACGAGATCGGGTATCCCTTTATTTTGGGAATCCTTCGCCCCATGATCTATCTGCCCGGTTTTTTACGTGGCAGTATGAAGCGTTTCGTACTGGCCCATGAAAGGGCACATCTGAAAAGACGGGATCACATTTGGAAGCCGCTGGGTTTCTTTCTCCTTGCCATTCACTGGTTTAATCCGCTCTGCTGGATCGCATATATCCTCTTTAGCAGAGATCTGGAGATGGCCTGTGATGAAAGAGTCATTAGAGATATGGACAGGGAGAGTAAGGCGGACTATTCCCAGACACTGCTTTTGCTCAGCAATCCGGCGAACCGGATCGCAGCCTGTCCGGTAGCATTCGGAGAGATAGGAGTGAAGGAAAGAGTGAAAGGAATATTCAATTATAAGAAACCTGCAATTTGGATCGTTATGCTGGCACTTGCCGGCTGTATGGTAATGGCAGTGTGCTTTTTAACAAGCCCCAGAAAAGCAGACACTGCTGTGGCACAGGAAAATAAAACAGAGCAAAGTGAGGAGTCTGCCGATCTGCAGGTTGTAGAAACAGACAACGGGGATATGAAGCTGATGGAAGCAGAGCCTGCTACGGAAACAGAAGCCAAGAGCATTATAGATGCAGACGCCAAGGCCGTAAGAGTGGATCCCGTATCCAAGAGAGAAGCATGCGTCGGGGATGTGGTTTACAGTGCTGACATTGACGCAAACGGTGAAGAGGATTATATCTATTGCCACCAGTTGACAGAAGAGGAAATGACGGAAAATGATGAAACATCCATCCTCTGGTCCTTAGAGTTGAACGGCCAAAACATCTATCAGGGATCCCATGTGCTGTATTGTGATTTTGACAGTTGGAGCATGGATCTGGACAGAGACGGCAAACCGGAGATTCTTATTCGGGTGATGCCCCATGTAAATTCCATGCCTCTGGAGGAGTTTGTGGTATTAAAGCAGGAGGGTGATTCCTGGACCGCGCTGCAAAACACAACGGATTTCGGCCAGACAGATGGTAACGGCGATCAGTGCAATGCCTTTCCGGTAAAGGTGACGGTGGGAGAGAATCCTGATACCCTGAATCTGGCATTGGAAGGTACGGATACCATTACCATCAATGTGAAAAAACATTATGAAGACATGCTGGAAAGGGAAAGGGAATCCGGTCTCGGGGCTGTGGCCAAAGAGTTCCTGGTAGGCGATCGGTACAAACCGGGAGATGAATTCGGTACAACTGCGGACTGGGGTCTTTGGGAGATCGAAGGTGTTCAGCTGGATGGAAATAATTGTATCCGTGCCGCATTGGGAATTGAAAGCAAAGAGGGCGGAAAAATGGATGTCCTCGGTACCATGAATATCTATTTTGATTATGATGCAAACGGAAACATCAGAATTTTGAAAAACGAGTTTTCACAGACCCAGGATTAAGATAAGCATAGCAACTATTATTATGACAGTCGATTCTTCGGAATCGGCTGTTTTTTTCGGAAAAACGGATAGGCATTGAAACCGCAGGAAATATGTTTTATACTATTGGATAGTCGTTTTGACTATGAAAAGAAGTAAGTGAAAAGAGGATAAGAACATGACACAATCAAGGACACACAATTGTGGACAACTCAGACAATCAGACGTGGGCGAAAAAGTAACCCTCTGCGGATGGATGGAAAACCTGCGTGAGGTAGGCGGCAACCTGGCCTTCGCCATTATGCGTGATTTCTACGG
>JAILHW010000243.1 GCA_024695605.1 Lachnospiraceae bacterium
GGCCCATTTGAGATACCAGATGCCGATGACAAAGGGCAGAAAGAACAGGATGATGGCAAAAAACACCCTGACAAACTTTGCAGCGGTCATTCCCAGCGCTGTCCTCAGTGCTTCCTTCGTGCTGATCTCATATCTTGCGATAATGGAAAACAGACAGAAGCAGATCATCAGAAACAAGGTGTTCGCAATGAACAGGATCCATTTATAAGCAGCATCCGCCCCTGTTTTGATCACATAGTACCAGTCTGCGACCAGAAAAGCCATAATGGCTGCGATCACAACAGAGGGAAAAACAGTCTGTTTGAAATTGTTTTTAAAGGAAAAAAAGAAAGACTTGCAAACTGCAGGCTCCTGCCCGCGATACAGCTTCATTCCGACGTAGTATTTTGCACTCATGGCAGCCCCTGCCGTAAAGATCGGCAGGGAGCAGACGATCCACAGAAGATTTAAGATCACATAATCCGTTACCTTATTGATCGCCTGCATCACAGGGCTGTCGAATGCAAATAATTTCATAGCAAAATCACTCTTATCTTAGTAAATTATTCCTTTACACCACCGATGGTAAGACCGGTAACAAAGTATCTCTGAAGGAAGGGATACAAAGCTACGATGGGCGCCATGGTAATGATGGTCGCTGCTGCACGCACGGAGATGGGAGTGATGTTAACGGTCTGTCCGGTAGTTGCCGCGGACGCATTACCCTTCAGGGAGGTAACTGCCGAAAGCATCTTCATCAACTCGTACTGTAATGTAGTATACTGATCTGCCATACGGTTGTAAAGCATTGTATCAAACCAGGAGTTCCACTGGCCTACTGCAACGAACAGTGCAACCGTTGCATAGATCGGCTTGCAAAGGGGTGTGATCACGTTCCAGAAGATCTTCATATATCCCGCACCGTCGATCTGTGCTGCTTCCTGCAGCTCATACGGAAGGCCTTCCATATAGGTTCTCATAACCAGCATATTGAAACCGCTTACCATACCCGGAATGACATATACCCAGAAGGAATTGGTCAGATGCAGGTTCTTGTACAGGATCATAACGGGGATCATACCACCGTTTACGTACATCGTGATAACCCAGAACAAGGACAGCTGGGAACGGAACAAAAAGTTTTTCTGGCTGACGATGAATGCCAGAAGTGCATTGGCTGCCAGCGCCAGGATCGTTCCGATCACGGTACGAAGCACGGAGATCAGGGCGCCTCGGGAAATACCCTTCAGAGCAAGCACGATCTCATAGTTCTCCGTCGTGAACAGTCTCGGGATCAGATGCACACCGCCACGCATGGCATCCACACCATCATTAAAAGAAATGGCCAGGGTGTTAAGTACCGGATACAGCGTGATCACGCAGAACAGCACCATGAAAATCCCATTGCAGATGTTGAAGGCGAGGTCTCCGCCCTTCATCTTCTTATGGCTGCCGGTGATCTTTACCTTATCGGTTCCGGCAGACGCTTTTGTTTCTGAATTATTTTCTACTTCTAATACATTTTTATTCTCTTCCATGCCGCACCTCCTAGAACAGTCTCTCTTCGCCGGCTCTCTTGGCTGCGCCATTTGCCAGCAGGATGATCGCGATGGATACCACGCTCTTGAAGATACCGGCCGCTGTACCGAGTGAGTAGTCATTCTGACTGATACCCCAGGTCAGGACGTAGATATCGATGGTATCGGATACGCTCTTTACAAGTCCGTTTCCAAGTAAGTACTGTACTTCGAATCCGGCATTCAGAAGGTTACCCATGTTCATGATCAAAAGCACGATGATGGTGGATTTGATACCGGGCAGCGTAATGTGTTTGATCTTGTCCCATCTTCCGGCACCGTCGATGGAAGCCGCCTCATAGAGGGACGGATCGATGGATGTGATCGCCGACAGATAGATGATGGCATTCCAACCGGTTTCCTTCCACAAATGGGCGAAGGTTACGATAGGCCAGAACAGCCATGGTATAGAGAAGAACGGAACGGTGTCTTTTACCAGTCCGATATTGTGCAAAATTTCGTTTACGATACCGGTGGAGGAAAGTGCATCACTCAAAATACCGGTAACGATGATCCAGGACAAGAAGTGAGGCAGATAGGAAATCGTCTGAATCGGTTTCTTGATCTTGGAACTCTTAATCTCATTCAAAAGAATTGCGAACACGATCGCCATGACCGTTGTAAAGATCAGGTTCAAAGTACCCATACAGAATGTGTTTCGGATGGTCCTAAGGAAGGTCGCATCTGAAAACAGGAATTTAAATTTGGTAAGGCCCACCCATTTGGAATGGAAAAAGCCCGTCTTATTCTTATAATTCTGAAAAGCCATCAGCCAGCCTACCAGCGGCAGATAGTAAAAGATAAAGCCGTAGATCACAAATACAACAGTCCAGATCACCAGGACTTTTTGCTTGATCAGTTCTTTCTTTGTGACGGCAAGCCCTTTTTTCTTATTATCACCAGCCATTTTTCAATCCTCTCGTTTCCCTTAAGGCATAAATGGCAGCCATACACAATGTTTCGTATATGACTGCCACTTTGTGCTTGTTAAACTAAATCCTTACGGATCGCCTGCCTTAGATTACTCGTTAGCCTTAGCTTCGATACGACGATCAAGCTCTTCCTGCATCTGATTCAGGAAATCTTCAGGCTTGCAATCTGCATAAGCCTTCATGTAGTTATCCCACTCAGCATCGAAGTTGGAGGACATAACAACCTTAGGAAGCCACTCGTGCTTGGTCTCGCCCATCTTTGTCCAGGCAATACCACCCTCGGTAGAGGTATCCAGGTTGTTGGAGTAAGACCACATCGGGAACCAAGGATGAGTTGCGTTAACATCTTCTTTTACGGAACCGATCATATCAGGATAGGTCTTTACGCCGTAAGCGGAGAAGCAATCCTGAAGCGGCTTAGCCAGTCCGTCGAAGAACTCGGAAGGCTGCTCCTCGGGAAGGTTAGCGTTCTTGCCGTCATCGGAAGTTCCGCCGTACTGAGGCAGATAGCTGTAGAAGCAAAGGTGATCTGCTCTGTACTTAGGATCGGAAATGTTTGCACGGATCTCAGGAGTTCTGTAGAACAGGCCGTCATCATCAACGAGGTAATCAACGCCTTCTACACCCCAGAAACGAAGGTTGTGGATATCCTGATCAAGCATCTTATCCAGGAAGGAGAATGCAAGGTCGGGATCTGCACAATCGGTGGTAACAGCGATACCGGATGCTACGTTCAGGGTATCACCATAGGTATGCCATCTGTTTTCCATACCCTTGTCAATGGTCAGTCCAAGAGGTACATAGTTGCAGCCTTCGTTCTCAAGACCGGTATTTCTGAAGGAATCATTGATCTGCATGAAATCCCAGTACTGATCGCACATACCAAGTACGTTACCGTTGGAAAGCTTAGCAATGTAATCATCATACTTCTGGGTACCGAAATCCTTGTCAACGATGCCCTTAGCATACTCTTCATTGAGCTTCTTGAAGTACTTCTTAGCGGTCTCGGTGGTGTTGTAGTCAACAATGGTAGGATCCTTGCCATCGAAATCTACGATAACGGAACCATCATTCGGATATCCATCAAGGAACTGAGGAGCGTTCTCAATACAGAAGTATCTCCAGTCATCGCAAAGGCAGGTGTAAGGGATTACATCCATCTCATTGCCGTTTGCATCCTTAACGGTAGGGTTAGCTGCTGCATATCTCTCAAGGAGGTCAAAATACTCATCGAGAGTCTCGATCTTCGGATAGTTATCCCATGCAAGAACTCTTGCCTGTACCCAGAAAGCCTCGTCATTGTGGGTTGTACCGGTAGGCTCACCCTTGGTGTTCTGGAATACGTTACACCAGTAGATCTTGCCGTCGTCCTGACGGAACTGATCCCACTCAGCCTTGGTGTAGTAGTTGGACAGGTTGGGATACTTGCCGCTCTCAAGGTACTCATCCCATGCTACAAGAGCGCCTTCCTCATACAGATCCTGGCAGCCGTCACCACCATCGATCAGATCAGGATAGGTACCGGAAGCGATGATGGAACCGATTGCTTCGGAAACGGTCTGGCCGGTCAGCCAGGTCTCTTTCAGACGAACGCCGGTCTTCTTAGCGATGAGATCCTGGATCTCATTGTTGCCGCTGTTGATCTCAGTTCCGGGCATGCCGCCGAAGAAAGTGAAATCAACGATGTCGCCCTCAGCAACCTCGGTATCAGCTGCTGCGCCGTCATCTGCTGCTGCACTGTCATCTGCTGCTGCGCTGTCGTCTGCTGCTGCATCAGAGGAACCGCCATCATCAGAAGCAGCTGCACTGGAACCTGCATCATCCCCACCTGCGCTTGCACCGCCGCCGCAGCCGGCAAGCATTCCGGTAGCAAGAACAGCACTCATAGTAACCGTAAGAATCTTTTTTACTGTTTTACTCTTCATTACTATCTCCTTTCCTCAAACAGAAAAAAATTAATTGACAATACAACTATAAAACGGATGATTTGATTTTTCGCCCGAAAAAGTATAGATGAAATGCGGACAAATTATGACAAAACTGTGAACACTAAAAAATCGGGTATGTGCACGAGCACAAACCCGGTTTTTCACCCTGTAAACGATGCTGCCCCTCCTGGGGCTTTACTCCTGGACGCTTCCCTTTGAGGAGCGGTATTTGGAAGGTGTGCAGCCGATCCGTTCAATGAACTTCTGCACAAAGTAATCACTGTCCTTATAGCCCACGTCCTCGGCGATGTTGATGACCTTCTTGTCTGTGGTCAAAAGCATCCTGGCCGCTTCATTGATGCGATAATCGGTCAGGTAGTCCTTGAAGGAAACGCCGAATTTTTTCTTAAACAGCTGCCCTAAGTACGCATTGTTGATGAAATATTTCCGGGAAAGCTCCCGCAGGGAGATATTCTCCGCATAGTGTTCCCGGATCTCCTTTTCCACATCGGACAGAACGCTTCTGGCGGAACGGGAACGGAGCTGGGAGATGTATTTGGCATACTCACTGCAAAAGCTGATCATGCACTCGGAATCTCCCCAGACCAGACTTTTTCCGAAGGAGGAATCCGAAATGAAGCTCATGATCTCCTCGTGATCCACCTCCGAATCCTGCTGGTCTGCGATACTGATCAGCCTGTAAAGTAAATAGGAAATATTGAAATTCACCGTCTCCTCGGACAGCTCCTTTTCCTTAATCTCTATATAGAACTCATAGACCAGATCGTTGATCGCCCTGTTGTCATCCAGTTCGATGGCGGAAACCAGCTTGTCCATCAGTTCGCTGCAGATGATCTTGCCGCCCTTCCCGCTGTCATAGGTACCGATGAGGCGGGAGATGGTATTTCTCCCAAGATAGGCCTTCTCGATCTCTTCGATCCGCTGCTGACGGGACTCCTTCTCCTGCCGGTCGGATCGGATCTTCCGAAGGATCTCTACCAGCTCATCCCCGTCCACGGGCTTTAAGAGATAGTCCATACAGCCCATCTTAATGGCCTTTTGGGCATAGCCAAAATCATCATACCCGCTCATGATGATAAAGTACGGCTCCATGCTGCCGTTTTCCCTGACCTTTTCCACCAGCTCAAGACCGGAGCACTCCGGCATCCGGATATCGGTCAGAACCAGATCCACTTCATGCTCCTTCAGATACTCCAGCGCCTGCCTGCCGTTTTCCAGGCTCGCAGCGATCTCAAATCCCTCCTGCTCCCAGTCCACCAAAAGCCGAAGTCCCTGGGTGATAAAGGGTTCGTCATCCACGATCAAAACTTTCATCCTTGTCCTCTCCATAAGCTTTCCGCTGCCTGCAATCTCCCATTCGTCCGGGGCCTTTTATCTATGCATGGCTGTCAATGGG
>JAILHW010000251.1 GCA_024695605.1 Lachnospiraceae bacterium
GGGGGATCTGAGTGAGCAACGAGATACAACTGAAAAGTGTCAGCTGGGAGCGCATCTATCTGCGGCTTGTGATTGGCCCCTCGGGGCAGGATCAGACAAAGCGGCAGGAGGGTGCGCTCGCCGTTTTTTTGGCAGATGCCACAACCGGAAGGTGCTGCGGAAGGGCCCAAACGAAGGCACTTTCAGACGGGTCCGTCGAGGCTGTATGGAATGTGACAAACCGGGGAGATGAGAGGTGCCTTGCGCCCGGAGCGTATCGCTTTGCGCTGACGGACAATGACCGGTTTGTCGGATATCTGCGGGCGGATCAGGCTTTGTCGGATTCCGATGCCGAAGGCAAGGACGCTCCTGCAGTGCTTGACAGAGAGTTTCGCTATCAGAAAACGGGATCCTACCGGGTGGAGCTTTCCGGATCCAAGGATGGAGAACTTGTGGTCAGGATCCTGCAAAAAAGCCCCGCCGGCGGCATGAAGGGCGCTGCCTCCAAAAGTAAAAAAAAGTTGCTTACAGCTTACTATCTGATGCAGAAAAAAAGGTATGCAATCCATGCAGAAAGCAGGAAGAAGACGGTCCTGTTTTTGACAGAGCAGGCAGAGCAGCTTGGAGACAACCTGACAGCAGTGTATGAAAAACTCCGGGCGCGGGGCGACGGATACAGGCTGCTGACAAGCTGCAGAAGCATTCGGACCAAAGCCTACGGCAAAAAGAGTACCCTAAGGCTTCTGTCCCTGATGGCGCAAAGCGGTGTGATCGTGATTGATGATCACGTTCCCATTCTGGACTGGCTGATGCTGGGAGAGGATACAAAGCTGATCCAGCTCTGGCACGCGGGGGTGGGCTTTAAGGCGACCGGATATTCCCGCTGGGGACACAGCGGCGCCGTGGGGCCTGTGTCCTGTCACAGACAGATTTCTCTGGCTACGGTATCCTCCCTGCAGATCAGAAGGATCTTCTCCGAGCTTTGGGGAATCGATGATGCAAGGGTGATTCCCTGCGGGATCCCGCGGATGGATGCCTTTCTGGATCCGGAGATCGCAGCCGTAACAAAAGAAAGGCTGCTTCAAAGGTATCCGATCTGCAAGGGCAAAAAGGTCATTTTGTTAGCACCGACTTACCGGGGACGATCCAAGAAGGATGCACACTACCCCTTTGAAAAAATTGATTTTCCCGCCCTCAGGGACGCGGCAGACAGGCAAGGCTACATCGTGCTTTGCAAGATGCATCCATGGGTGAAGGAAACAGGCTACGTACCAAAGGAGTGTCAGGATGTGATTCTTGAGACCGATCCCGATGCCTCCATCAACGATCTGTTTTTGATCACGGATCTTTTGATCACGGATTATTCCTCCAACCTGTTTGAATTCTCCGTGCTGCAAAGACCGATGCTGTTTTATGCCTTTGACGAGGAGGAGTACGGAAGGGACAGAGGCTTCCATCGACCCTACCGGGAGAATGCACCGGGTAAGGTGGTCTCATCGTTTTCGCAGCTTCTTTCGGCCATTGAAACAGAGGACTTTGAAGCGGAAAAGCTAACGGAGTATGTCAAAAGACACTTCGATCATCCGGATACAGGTGCCTGCGACCGGGTCATCGACTGGCTGATCGAGGGAAGGATGCCGGATGCGTACCGGGATGCCCTGACCTTGTACCAGGAAGAGACGGATCGCTGGAAACGCATGCGGTTTCCCGTGTAAGCGCCCATACAGGTTTCCAAAACTTGCGAAAGCGGGCCGAAAATGCTATAATATAGTGCATTTTTATGCCAAGGCAAAGGAAGGATTTATGAAGTTTTTTACGAATATCAAAAAATATAAAAGCTATATGCTCTACTCTGCCAAGTCCGCCTTGAAGGCGGATGTGGCCACCAGCTACTTAAACTGGCTCTGGTGGGTATTAAACCCCTTTTTGTTCATGCTGGTTTATACCTTTGTATCTTTGATCGTATTCGGAAAGGGAGAGAAGTATTTTCCGCTGTTTGTGTTTCTGGCACTGAACCTTTGGAACTTTTTCAGCGTCTGTGTCAATAAGAGCGTTCGGATCGTCAAGCAGAACAAGAGCACCATTTCCAAGGTATATCTGCCCAAATACGTGCTGGTGCTGACCACCATGCTCGAGGAGGGCTTTAAGATGTGCGTCGCCTTCGTGCTGGTGATCATCATGATCCCCATCTACCGGGTGCCCATCACCTGGCGGGTTGTCTATGTGATTCCGGTCTTTGCGGTGCTTTTGCTTCTGACCTATGCCATCAGCTGCCTGGTGCTCAACCTGGGCGTGTTCATGGACGATATGGCCAACATCGTCAGCGTCCTTTTGCGTCTGGTGTTTTATATGTCGGGCATCTTTTACAGTGTGGAAAAGCGTGTGCCGGAGCCCTTCAACAAATGGATGCTCAACGGCAATCCCATGACCTTTCTGATCACCTCCATGCGAAAGTGCGTGCTGTATGAAGAGGGGCCGAATGTGGGAGTGCTGGCGCTTTGGTTTGTGGTCAGTCTGATCCTGTCGGTGATCGCGACCAAGGTGATCCTAAAGCATGAGAATTCGTACGTAAAACTCATCTAAAAAACAGGAAAGAATAAAAGGTATGAATCAGGAAAGTGTAATCAAGGTTTCGGATGTCCATATCCGGTATAAAGTCATCAAGGCACAGGGGATCAAGAAAAGCTTCTTTTCCCTGAAAAAGACCAAGCTCGAAGAGATCGAGGCGGTCAAGGGTGTTTCCTTTGAGATTAAAAAGGGCGAGATCGTCGGTCTGGTGGGAAAGAACGGCAGCGGAAAATCAACGCTCCTTCGCTCCATCGCAGGGATCTTTTCGGCGGACGAAGGCTCCATTGACATCGGCGATCATTCCATCTCACTGCTGTCCATCGGCGTGGGCTTTAACAAGGCTCTGACGGGAAAGGAAAACATCTATCTTTCCGGCCTGCTTCTGGGCTTTACCAAGGAGCGGATCCGGGAAAAATACAATGAGATCGTGGAATTTTCGGGACTGGGTTCCTTTATCAATATGCCGGTGCGGACCTATTCCTCCGGTATGTACTCCAAGCTGGCCTTTTCCATTACCGCGGTGATGGAAACGGATATCATCCTGATCGATGAGGTGCTCAGCGTCGGGGATATGCAGTTTAAGAAAAAGAGCTTTCGAAAGATGAAGGAGCTGATCGGGAACAAGGAACGGACCGTTATGATCGTTTCCCACAGCAATGAAACCATCCGCACGCTTTGCGACCGTGTGATCTGGCTCAACGAGGGTCTGATCAAGATGGACGGAACGCCGGAGGAAGTGCTGGTGGCTTATGAAGACTATATGATGAAGCTCGATGACGGCCCGGTCAAAAAGACCAAGAAGGCACAGAAGGAAGAAGAGATCCTGCGGCTGGTAGCCGAAGAGGATGAGGCGAACGAGTGCGCTGCAAAGGGAGAGGCCGCAGAGGAAGGCGGCGCAGAGGACGGCGGCGCAAAGGACGGCGCAGAGGAAGGTACCGGGGAAGCAAAAACTTCGGAGGAAGCCGGCAGTCCGGATACGAAACCGGAGAATCAAAGCAGCGAAGAAGCATAACAAGCAGCGAAGAAACATAACAGTAGCAAAGAAGCATAGGATGATACAGAGGGCAGCGGATGAGAAAGAAAGGGTCCCGAAAACTGCATAGCGTACGTCG
>JAILHW010000006.1 GCA_024695605.1 Lachnospiraceae bacterium
CGGAATTCCACCGGATACACAGTATTCTCTAAGGCCTTCTATCTTTTTCAGATTGCTTTCATCAAGCATCAGATTTCTGATCTGTTCATTCGACAACGCAGGCCTTAGCATACACATGGTTGCTGCAATTCCTGTCACATAGGGAGTTGCCATAGAAGTTCCCCAGTCATAGTCATATCCCGATGGGCATGTGCTGATAATCGCTGCACCGGGAGCACACAGATCCACCTTTGTCTTCCCATAATTGCTGAACCAGCTAAGGCTTCCATCCCACTCTATACTTCCCACCGATAACACATTACCGCTCTCAATATTCGCCGGGATCATATGGATGTCATCGTTGTTTTCGCCCTTGTTTCCGGAAGCGGCAACAAAGAGCATTCCACTCTGACGAATGGTCTGCTCCAGTAAAATATCGTTGTCATCAGGATTGGAAGATCTTATATATCCCCAGCTGCAATTACAGATCCTTGCTCCGCATTTCTCTGCATACTGAATCGCCCGGATCACAGAGAACGTGTCAGTCTCTCCCTTTTTGTTAAACACCTTCAGCGGCATGATCCTGATCTCATCATAAGCGGCAATTCCGCAAATTCCCGTTTCGTTCCGCCTGGCGCTTATGATTCCTGCAACCCTGGTTCCGTGCCCGACCGAATCGCTGATATTGGATCTGCCTTCTGCAAAATCCCAACCGTTCAAATCATCCGCATATCCGTTCCCATCGTTATCTATGCCATCCGATTTTTCTCCGGGATTTTGCCACAATATGTTTTGTAAGTCCTCATGACCTGTATCGATCCCGGTATCCAGAACCGCTACGACTACTTTATGCTTCTGTGCGCCTTCCCGATCGATCAGTTCCCAGGCCTTCGGTGCCTCCAGATCCATTCCCGAAACCGTTTTGATATGCAGCTCCTGCTCATACTTACCGGGAGAAACAAAGCTGCCATCATTTTTGATAGCCCATTGTTTTTCAACGTTATTTCCCGAGAGCAAAACCTCAGACTCAGACTCTTTATACTCTGTACCACTTTGCAAGGAAAAATTATAATTTGGTTGAATCACCTCAATCTTATCCTTTTGCTGTAAAAAAGCCGTAAGACAGGTCTCGATATCAGTCTGCTTATAAACCTTGCAACAAATCAGCTGATTCTCCGGATCCTCCTCGACCTCACATAGTCCCTCTATCTTCGCAACATCAAGAGAGTCCCTGTACCGAATCAGTATTTCCCCATCATTCTCCACATAAAGGGCCGGGTCATCAAATATGATTGGTGTTCTAACGCTTACATCCGAGGCCATTGCACTATGCTGAAAGACGCAAAAAAAGAGAAGATACATAGCCAATATAATCGATATTTTAATGAGGCATATCTTCTTCATCGTTTTCCTTCCCATATTCAATCTGTCATTTTTCATTCTGAAGGATTTGTATGAAAAACGCAAGTAAAAAAAACACATTCACGGGACGATCACCCCGTGTTCAAAAACAGCACGTCCGATTTTGGGCGTGCCGTTTTTGAACCGTCTTTCTTCTATCACAGTGCTTTCTTCAATGACGCTACAAACTCCTTCAGTGGCTCCTTTGCCTGCTCCCCATACTGTGCGATCACGCGGACAATGGCGCTGCCGACGATGGCTCCGTCGGAGATCCCTGCCATTTTTGCTGCCTGCTCCGGGTTGCTGATCCCAAAGCCGATGGCACAGGGCACCTTGGAAACGCTTCTGATCGTTTTGATGGTCTCTTCCAGATTTGAGGAAAACTGTGTCCTGACTCCCGTAACGCCCATCGAGGATACCACATACAAGAAGCCTTCCGCTTCCTTCGCGATCCGCTCGATGCGCTTCTCAGAGGTCGGCGATACCATGGAGATCACCTCCACGCCGTACTTTTTTGCCACCTCGGCCACTTCCTCTTTTTCCTCGAAGGGAAGCTCCGGGGATAAAAAGCCATCCACGGAAAGCTCCTTGCACTTTGCAAAAAAAGCGTCGTATCCGTAGTGATGCACGGGATTGATGTAGGTCATAAATAACAGCGGAATGCTGCTCTTTTCACGGATCTTTTTTACCGCATCAAACAGCCCTTCCATGGTAAAACCGCCCTGCAGCGCGCGAAGACTTGCCTCCTGGATCACAACACCCTCAGCGGTGGGATCGGAGAAGGGGATCCCGATCTCGATGATATCGGCTCCTGCTTCTTCCATGGCCAGTACATATTCCACCGTCTTATCCAGACTCGGATCCCCGGCAGTAATGAAGGGGATCAGACATTTTCCCTTTAAAAATGCATCCTGTATTCTACTCATGAAGGTCCACCCCCTTATATCTTGCGATTGCCGCTACGTCCTTATCTCCTCTTCCGGAAAGACAAACGATCACGGATTCGTCCTTGCCGTACTCTCCGGCCGTTTTGATCACATGTGCCAGGGCATGAGCACTTTCAATGGCGCAGATGATGCCCTCAGTCCTTGCCAGGTATTCGAAGGCTGCCACTGCTTCGTCATCCGTGACCGGAACATACTGTGCTCTGCCTGTGCTGTGAAGGTAGGCGTGCTCCGGTCCGATGCCCGGATAATCCAGACCTGCGGAAATGGAATACACCGGTGCGATCTGTCCCTGTTCATCCTGACAAAAATAGGACTTCATGCCATGGAAGATCCCCAGCGTACCGGTTGCAATGGTCGCTGCGGTCTCCGGGGTATCCACGCCCTTGCCTGCCGCCTCACAGCCGATGAGCCTTACGCCTTCATCGGGAATAAAGTTATAGAACATACCCATGGCGTTGCTGCCGCCTCCGACGCAGGCCACCACCGCTGCAGGAAGCTTGCCCTCTTTTTCCAGGATCTGCTCTCTGGCTTCCCGGCTGATGACAGCCTGGAAATCTCTGACGATGGTCGGGAAGGGATGAGGTCCCATAACGGACCCCAGTACATAGTGGGTATCGTCCACTCTGCAGGACCACTCTCTCATAGCCTCGTTGACCGCATCCTTTAAGGTCCTGGTTCCCGTATCCACGGGATGTACCTTGGCACCCAGAAGCTCCATCCGATAGACGTTCAGCGCCTGACGCTCTGTATCATGGCGTCCCATAAAGACCTCGCATTCCATCCCGAAAAAGGCAGCCGCCGTAGCCGTTGCCACACCGTGTTGTCCTGCCCCGGTCTCGGCGATCAGACGGGTTTTTCCCATCTTCTTTGCAAGGAGGGCCTGTCCCAGCACATTGTTGATCTTATGGGCACCGGTATGATTCAGATCCTCTCTCTTCAGATAGATCTTTGCACCTCCCAGGTCCTTTGTCATCTTCTCGGCATAGTACAAAAGCGACGGTCTGTTGGCATACTCCCGAAACAGGGTGTTCAGCTCTTCGTTAAACGCCGCATCGTTTTTGTAATGCTCATAGGCTTCTTCCAGCCGATACAGCTCATTCATCAGTGTTTCGGAAATGTACTGTCCGCCGAACTGTCCGAATCTTCCTTTGCTCATACGCGTATCCTTTCTATTTTGCTATGGTCATCAAAGCTGTCTGTGTTGTGTTTACTGTGTCGTGTGTAGTGTTTACTGTATTGTATTTACTGTGTTGTTTTTGGGTTGTGCAGCACCGCTTTACTCCCTGTCAGATCCCCCGCAGCGCATCCAGCATTTCTTTCTTATTCTCGCTTCGCATCAACAGCTCACCGATCAGAACGGCATCCACCCGGTTCTCTTCCAGCCTTCGGATATCCTCCGGTGTCTTGATCCCGCTCTCCGATACAAAGATCACGTTGTCCGGTACCTGCTTTCTGAGCCTTGCGGAATTGCCCGTATCCACGGAGAAATCCTTCAGGTTTCTGTTGTTCACCCCGATGATCCTTGCGCCGCAGCGAAGGGCTGTTTCAATCTCGCCTTCATCATGGGTCTCCACCAGGGCGGAAAGCCCGAGATCCTCAGCGATCTGCATATATTCCTTCAGTTGCTCTTCGGAGAGGATCGATACGATCAGAAGAACTGCCGAGGCGCCCAGAAGCTTTGCTTCATAGATCATATAGGGATCTACGGTAAAATCCTTGCGCAGCACCGGAATATGAACCGTTTCGGTGATGCTTTGCAGATAGGCATCGCTTCCCAGGAAAAAGAAGGGCTCTGTCAGGCACGAGATCGCAGATGCGCCGGCCTGTTCATAGGCCTTCGCGATCGCCAGAGGATCAAACTCCTCTGCGATCACGCCCTTGGAGGGGGATGCTTTTTTCACTTCACAGATAAAACTCATCCCGTCCTTTGCCAATGCCTTTTCAAAGGGAAAGCCGGTGTCCTTTGGAAGAGCCATCGCTCTTTGCCGGATCTCCTCCGGGCTGATCTCTTTCTTCCTTTCGGCGATCCGCTGTGTGGTTTTTTCTGCTATGGTTGCCAGGATCTGATCCATGGTATTTTCCTTTCTCTGTTAGCTTATGCGTTGCTGACCTCGATCAGCTTATCCAAAACGGCCAGTGCCTTGCCGCTGTCGATCAGCTCTGCCGCCAGCTTGACACCCTCTTCCATGTTCTCAGCCTTCTGGCCGATCACAAGAGAGGCTGCCGCATTCAGCAAAACCGCATTTCTCTTATGTCCCTTTTCGCCCCCAAGGATCGCTCTGGTGATCGCTGCATTTTCCTGCGGCGTACCACCCTTTAATTCCTCCTTGGTGCATCTTTCAAAGCCGAAATCCTCAGGCTTGATCACACTGGTGCGAAACCATCCGTTCTGGAACTCACAGATCTTGGTGGGTGCGCTCATGGAAATCTCATCGAGCTTATCCAGCCCATAAACCACCATTCCTCTCTTCACGCCCAGGCTCATCAGAACCTGTGCCAGCGGCTCTACCAGATACTCATCATACACGCCCAGCAGCTGCATGGAGGGAGAACCCGGATTGGTCAGGGGGCCTAAGATATTAAATACAGTACGGAAGCCCAGTTCCCTGCGGATAGCGCCTACATATTTCATCGAGGTGTGATATTTCTGTGCAAAGAAGAAGCACATGCCAACCTTTTCAAGCAGCTCCACACATTTTTCGGGTGACTGGTCGATATTCACACCAAGCGCCTCAAGGCAGTCCGCGGTACCGCACAGAGAGGAGGCTGCGCGATTACCGTGTTTTGCTACCTTCATACCTGCTGCCGCTGCAACCAGGGCAGATGTGGTGGAAATATTAAAGCTCTGGGCGTTGTCGCCACCGGTTCCCACGATCTCGAACAGCTCCATATCCGTCTCCACCTTCATGGCGTGATCGCGCATGGCTGCTGCACAGCCTGCGATCTCGTCTGTGGTCTCGGCTCTTGCACTTTTCGTGGAAAGAGATGCCAGAAATGCTGCATTCTGCGTGGGTGTCGTCTCACCGCTCATGATCTCATTCATCACGGTGTAGGCTTCGTCATAGGTCAGATCTTCCTTACTTACGATTTTTACGATTGCTTCCTTGATCATTTTGTTATCCTCCTCGTTATTCCCGGTTTGATTGTTTGCTGTATGATTGCCGTTTTACACGGATAAAAAGTTTTCGATCATCCTTGCCCCCTCCGGTGTCATAATGGACTCCGGATGAAACTGCACGCCGAAGATGGGCTTTTCGCGATGCTCTACCGCCATCACCTCTTGATCCTCTGTCACCGCCGTTACCAAAAGGGTATCCGGCAGATTTTCCCGCTCTGCTGCCAGAGAGTGGTATCTGGCAACCTGAAAGGGCTCTGTAAAGCCCTCGAGCAATCTGCTCTCCTTTTCTGCCGTCACCATGGACACCTTTCCGTGCATCATCTCCTTTGCATATCCTACGATGCCGCCCAGGGCTTCACAGATTGCCTGATGTCCAAGACATACGCCCAGGATCGGGATCTCTCCTCCGAGCTGTCTGACCACCTCTTCACAGATGCCTGCATCCTGCGGTCTTCCCGGTCCGGGGGAAAGCACGATATGCGT
>JAILHW010000049.1 GCA_024695605.1 Lachnospiraceae bacterium
ATGACAAACATCAGCATGTTCAGTCCCATGGCCGCACTGGCAATGACGATGCTCTTATAGGTGCCGTACCTTCCGATGACGTAAGAGGAAATATACGGGCCGACATACAATACCAGAAGACCGCAGATCATATACAGCTGGGCAATCCTGCCCTCCGGTACCGCCTGCTCCATGGCATACATGGGAAGGAAGTACTCTCTGTAGGAAACGGAGGTCATAAACGGCACCAGGATCAGGGCCAGAAACCCAAGCACGCGGCGGTTAAAGAAAAACTCCGCAAATCCGATCCTTTGCGTCTTAGCCCCGCCTTCGCCGGATTCTGCCGATCTGACATCCATGCTGTCGCAGATCAGAAAAAACACCGGCACCATCAAAACCGCTGCCACGGAATAGGACAGCCTGTTGCCTCCGATGGGATATAACAAAGAGGCAAGGCCCGCACCGATGGTCAGACCGGATAAGATGCCCGCCATAACGTCTGCAAAGGCGGAGGCCACCTGTTCCGTTCCCTCCCCCATGGCAGCGATGGTATTGACGATCACATTGATCAGGCCAAGTCCGATACCCATCAGGGTATTTCCAATCAAAAGCCCCGGGTAGCTGCCCAAAAGCACGCAGACCAGAAATCCGGAAATCTCCGTAAACAGGCCTGTAAACAGCACCTTCCGGCTGCCCCATTTCTCAAACAGATGTCCGCCGATCGCCGCAAAGGAAGCCATCATCAAAAGATTCAAAAACAAAGGAAGACCGGCTGCGATCTCCTCCGGGATAAAATAGCCCTTCTCCTGATAAAGCCTTGCGGCCAGCATGGTGATAAAGGAATCCTGCAGTGTTGCTGCCGCGTAGGAAAGCAGGGTAATGGTCCGAAGAGGGATCATCTTTGTCGCATCCTTTTTCCCCTCCTGTCCAAAGGCTCTTCTCTTTTCATAGAAGCCGATGAGCAAAAGCCCCTCTACGATCAGCATGACCATGACCGCTGAGGAACAGAACACGCTCAGCGTCACGTTAAAGGTCTGGGCCCGGCGCTCTGCCGTCCGATAGGAAAGGTCGGTTCCGATCTCCAGGATCGCAACGCAGTCCCCCTTCTCGTTTTCCACCGGCGTCAGCACATAGAGCCACAGGCCGTCCGTGTCCTTGGTTTTCAGGGCAAAGGAATCCCGGTCCTCATAGACCTTGCGGATATAGGTATCGTCCATGGACCCAAAGGGCTCCGAGCAAAGCACCGAATCATAGTAATTCAGCAGATACTGCACCTTGTTATCCCTGATGGTATAGAAGACATAGTAATAATCCCGGCCCTCGTCCCCGGCCTGCTCCATCAGAAGATCCAGCTTATCTCGCAGCTTCGTATAGGAGGATCCGCCGTAATCCGTTTCACTTTTGATATGATCCAAAAGATCCAAGTCAATGTTGCTGACCACCAGATCCGTGAACAGCTTCATATCGCTGACATCCGCTTCGTCCTCGTTTTTGTGCTGATCCGAGATCAAAGACCAGGCGATAAAACAGGAAACCGTCACCACCGCAACAATCACCGCCGCCATACGAAGCCAGGCCTCGTTGTGTACCAGCGCCACAAAGAATGCGGGTAAAAAACGAAGCAGGCGGATCAGGATCAAAACGATCAAAAGCACGCATCCCCACAAAAGGATCGTCATATAAAACTTGCTGTAGGAAAGATGATTGATATAGGAAACCTCAGCGTTCCTGCCCGCATGAGTCCGAACCTCATAGAAGCTGATCATATCACAGCAAAGAACCGTATCCCCGTTCGCGTCGACGGACATGGTATTGATTTTCAGATCCTTAGCTGAAAACAGATCCCTGCAGGAGGACAGATCCGTTTCGTCAAAGCAGCATACCCGGCCTCCGGCCAGCTCGGAAAAATAGACGATGCCGCCTGCACAGCTGATGGCACCGGGCAAAAGATGCTCCGTAGAGGAGAGCGTCTGCCAGGTGGTATCCTCCTTTCCGATCACACGAACCGCACCGCGCTTGGTGGAAATGGCGATCAGTCCTGTCTTAAGATCGGCCGAGGCGCCCGAAAGCACATCCCCGCAATACACCCTGCGGATCACCGCGGACTCACCGTCCGGCGAAAGCTTTTCCCATAACAGCCCCTGACCTTCCGCCCGCAGGATATAAAGATCAGTACCCAGGGTGCGGATCTCATAGATCGGCTCCTCCCCGGCACTGTAAAGCTGTCTGTATCTTCCGTTTCTGTATTCCACGATCCGGTTTTCCTCTACCGTCGCATCGCCCACATCATGATAGGCCGTATCGGAAATGTAGAGCACCGGTTTGTTGTCACGATAGCCCTCCGCAATGGACTGGGCATAGTAAAACCTGTCATACCTTCCGCCCTCAATGTGTCCGGTGATGACCTTGTCGGCGGACAGAAAACTGATGGAGGTCTTTCCGTTATCGATCACATAGAGCCTGCCGTCTTCTCCACGAAAGGCAGCTGCTGCAGTCGTAAAATCATAAACCCTGCCGCGCAAAAGATCCCCCCGATGCTGAAAAACCAAAGCGATCAGCAGGATCATGATGACCAGAAGGATCAGGTCGATATACAGTTTGGATGGTTGCTTCTTTTCGGATTTCATGCCTTCTAAACCCATTCTTATCAGATAGCGCTATTTCTATTTTGCCACAACAGGCCGGAAAAGTAAACAAAGAGCCGATTCTTTCGAATCGGCCCTTTCCCTTTCATGATGTCTCTTTGCTCTATTTTTCTGTATCCGTTTCCTCTTTTGTGTCCGAAGCTTCATCTGCTTCCGACTCCGTTTCCACCGCCGAAGCTGCTTCCTCCGGGAAAGCCTCTTTGCCTGCTTGTGAAGCAGTGCTTTCTGTTTCTTCCCCTGCCTGCTTAGGGATCACAGCCGGATCGGTCTTTTGCTCCATCACCTGCATCAGAATGCTGACCTTGAACAGATCTCCGTCCAACTGTACCAGAAGGTCTCCGTTCATCAGACGGATCAGATCTCTTGCTATGGACAGTCCCAGACCGCTGCCCTCGGTGCTTCTGGCCTCATCACCCCTGACAAAGCGCTCCATCAGCTCCTGCTCTGAGATGTTCAGAGGGTTCTTGGACATATTTTTGATGGTCAGATTCACCTTATCGGCAGGTCCCTGCTCCAACTGGATATAGACTCTGCTGCCGGGCATAGCATATTTACTGACATTGCCGAGAAGATTCTCCAGCACCCTCCACATCCTGGCCGGATCCGCCCAGACACACATGGACTGCTCGGGCTTTTGATACATCACGGACAGACCACTATCCTCAAAGCGATCCTCAAACTCTCCAAGGGACTGGCTTATCAGCTCTCGCATATCCAGCCTGCTGTTTTGCAACGTGATATTGCCGGAGGAGATCTTGCTGGCCTCCACCAGATCAAAGATCAGGACCTTCAGACGCTGGCTCTTTTCTTCCAGGATCCGGATGTATTCCCTGACGCGCTCATTTTTGATATCCTCACGCTTTAACAGATCCACATAGTTGATGACGCTGGTCAGCGGCGTTTTGATATCGTGGGAAACATTGGTGATCAGCTCCGTTTTCATCCGCTCATCCGCCATGCTTCTCTCTACCGCACCTGTGATGGTATCGCCCATCTGGTTGACAGATTCGGCTGTCTTTTTATCGCCCTTGAACATCCTTTCCGTATCGATCTGATAT
>JAILHW010000063.1 GCA_024695605.1 Lachnospiraceae bacterium
ATCTGGATCCGGCAAACAAGGCAGCACTGGATGCACAGGCAGACAAGGTGGTTTATACCGGCTGTATCGATGCCTATTTCGGACAAACGCTCGGCGCACTGGAGTATCGGACGGTCCGCTTTGAGACGGAAAGGTTAGAGATGGCTAACTATCAGGGCAATGCGGTGATCAACTACACGGATGCCGAGACGCCTTATACCCGGATTATCGAGCATAAATGGTTCACCTTTGGAAAGGCGCCGGACGGAAGCGAGACCTCGCATACCATCATCAGCAGAGAGTACCCGTCGGAATGGAAGATGGGAGATGAGCCCTACTATCCGGTCAATGATGAGAAAAATTCTGCCCTGTACGCGCAGTATAAAGCCCTTGCCGAACAGGAAGAAAAGGTGATCTTCGGCGGCAGGCTGGGACAGTACCGCTACTATGATATGGATGCGGTGATCGCAGAGGCCTTATCGGCAGCACAGAAGGAAGGTTTTTAGAAAGAAACGGCGATTTTTGACATATTTCCTGCAAAAATGTTTACTTTTCACCGAAAATTCATTGATTTTTCATTGTTTTTGTGTAGAATGAGAATAGTTGACATAAAACGATGTGAAGCAGGGGAAATAAGTCAAGGAGAGGTCGATTTATGATAGTAAAAAATGCAATACAAAAAGGCGGAGCAAAGAAAGCCCTGAAACGCGGACTGGCTTTTATGACCGCCTTTTTTCTGTTGACACAAAGTGTGATGCCGGTCATGGCGGATCAGAAAAATGCAAGTAATCCTGCAGAATCCAAAGCTGCGGCGGTATCGGAGAATGCTGCCGAAGCTGTGAGTGAGCGGGCACTGGAATACCTGTATCTGGAGGAAACATCTCTTTCGGCCGGCCAAAACGGGCATATTCTGGTGGCCGTAGAGACAAAAGAGGGAGAAAAGTTTGCGGATGCTAACCTTACCCTGATCCGGAAAAGCACCGGCGAGCAGATCCTGTTGCCCCTTTCAAAAAGCGAGGACGGCAGTCTGGTGTTCGAGACGGGAACAAAGCTTTCCCGGGGCGTTTACGGATTCGGAAGCTTAAAGATGCAGCCCTTTGGCGGCAGCTGGGAAAGCCTGGATATCGCAGCCATTCCCGGTATGGAGGAAGCAGCCTTCGGTGTGGACAGTGAGGTTTCCTTTGATACCGAGAAGATCGGAGATCTGTGTGAGGATGAAGGCCTTTGTGCAGAGGGAAGCGGCTTGTCCGAAGACCAGCAGGAGGAGCTTCAGGATTCGGTGATCAATCTCGGCGTGCAGAATGTAACCGCCGGGGGCGTTGCGGCGCAGCTGGAAGCAGCCCTTGCAAATATGCAGGAGGATCTTTCCGGCAATGGGGAGGAAGCGCTGAGCGCCGAATCGGAAGAAGAGGAAAGTCTGAGTGCCGAGCAGGCCAAGGTGCAGAAGGTCGTGATCGTTCTTGATCCCGGTCATGACGATACCCACTGCGGAGCCAGGGCCAACGGTCTTTTGGAAGAGAGGCTCAACTTTACGGTAGCCAGCTACTGTAAGCAGTATCTGGAAGAGAACTATTCCAATGTGACGGTCTATATGACCAGAACCTCCAATGCCTGCCCCCATCCCGGATACAGTTCCACGGATGATAATGCTCTCAGAGTGGAAGCGGCAGCTTCCGTGGGAGCCAATGCCTATGTATCCATTCACTTTAACTCTACGGGAACCTCGGCAACCACTTCCAAGGGAGCCATGGTATTTTATCCCAATGGAAATTACAATGCTTCCGTATCCGAAGCGGGAAGGAAGCTGGCAACTCATATTCTGGCAAACCTGGTAAACCTGGGACTTCAGAACAACGGTGTCAAGACCTACGGCTCTCAGACCGGGGATACCTATCCCGACGGCAGTCTTGCAGACTACTACGGTGTTATCAGAAGAAGTAAACTGCACGGTTTTCCGGGGATCATCATTGAGCATGCTTTTGTAAATAACTATTCGGATGCTGCTTTCTGCTCCTCCGAAGAGAATCTGAAAAAGCTGGGTATTGCCGATGCACAGGGCATAGCTTCCGCTTTCCAGCTTAAGGAAGGACCGCCTGTGGAAGAGGACGGAAAGACGGTGAACAAATCAGGCTTCGAGATCGACTGCGAGGTGAACAAAAAGGA
>JAILHW010000107.1 GCA_024695605.1 Lachnospiraceae bacterium
CTCTTTTTTACGGTTCTCTTTTTCGGCAGCGTCACCTTGTCCAGATGCCAGATCTCATCCACATACTGCTGGATGGTACGATCGGAGGTAAACTTGCCGCTGTGTGCGATGTTCAGGATCGCGGAACGTGCCCAGCCGGTCTCATCCTTATATGCCTTTTCCACTTCCTTCTGAGCCTGTGCATAGGACTTGAAGTCCTTGAGAATGAAGTAGGTATCGGCCCTGGAGGTGGACAGCGTGTTCAGCAGGGAGTTGTACAGATCCCTGAACAGCTCGGTATCCTGTGCATAGGTTCCGTTGATCAGCTGCATCAGTACCTTGCGGATATCCGGATCACTGTTGAAGATCTCCATCGGATTGTAGCCGCCGTGGTTCTCATAATTGATGACCTCGTCTGAGGAAAGACCGAAGATAAAGGCATTCTCTTTTCCGACCTCTTCGACGATCTCGACATTGGCACCGTCCATGGTACCTAAGGTAATGGCACCGTTTAACATGAATTTCATATTACCGGTTCCGGAAGCCTCCTTGGAAGCGGTAGAGATCTGCTCGGAAACATCCGCTGCCGCAAAGATCCACTCTGCATTGGATACGCGGTAGTTCTCGATGAATACCACCTTGATCTTGCCGTGGATGGATTCATCATTGTTGACCACATCCGCTACCGAGTTGATGAGCTTGATGGTCAGCTTGGCGTTCTTATACCCCGCAGCTGCCTTGGCACCGAAGATGAAGGTTCTGGGATAGAAGTCCATATCCGGGTTTTCCTTCAGCTCATTGTACAGATACATGATGTGCAGGATGTTCAGAAGCTGTCTCTTGTACTCATGCAGACGCTTTACCTGTACATCGAAGATGGATCTGGGATCGACCTCAATGCCGTTGTGCTCCAAAATGTATTCCGCAAGGCGAACCTTGTTCTGGTATTTGATATTCAAAAATTCATGCTGTGCCTTCTTGTCATCCGCATAAACGGCCAGCTTCTTGATCTTGGGAAGATCGGTGATCCAGTCGGCTCCCACATGAGCGGTTACCCACTCTGCGAGCAGCGGATTGCCGTGCAGAAGGAAACGTCTCTGGGTGATACCGTTGGTCTTGTTGTTGAACTTCTCGGGCATCATCTCGTAGAAGTCACGCAGCTCCTGGTTCTTTAAGATCTCGGTATGCAGTCTTGCCACACCGTTTACGGAATAGCCTGCTGCGATCGCAAGGTGTGCCATCTTCACCTGTCCGTCGTAGATGATCGCCATCTTACGGATCTTCTCCTGGTTACCGGGATACTTCTTTTCGATCTCGAGCACAAATCTGCGGTTGATCTCCTCCACGATCTGATAGATACGGGGAAGCAGGCGGGAGAACAGCTCGATGGGCCATTTCTCCAGTGCCTCGGACATGATGGTGTGGTTGGTATAGGCACAGGTCTGGGTGGTTACCTTCCAGGCCTCATCCCATGTCAGGAAGTACTCATCCATCAAAATACGCATCAGCTCTGCCACTGCAACGGTGGGATGGGTATCATTGAGCTGGAAGGTTACCTTTTCATGGAACTTTCTGATATCATCATGGCTTCGCATATACTTGGCGATGGCTTCCTGTACGGAAGCGGAAATGAAGAAGTACTGCTGTTTTAAGCGAAGCTCTTTTCCTGCATAGTGATTGTCGTTGGGATAGAGCACCTCAACGATGTTGCGGGCCAGGTTCTCCTGCTCTACGGCCTTGTGATAATCGCCCTTGTCAAAGGAGTCGAGCTGGAAGCATTCCACCGGCTGTGCATCCCAGATACGAAGGGTGTTTACGATGCCGTTGCCGTAGCCTACGATGGGCATATCATAAGGAATGGCGGTAACGGACTGATAGCCCTCCTGACGGAAGTGGCTTCTGCCGGTCTCATCCTGATAAACGGACACATAACCGCCGAATTTGACTTCTTTTGCATATTCGGGTCTGCGCAGCTCCAAAGGATTGCCGTCCACCAGCCAGTTATCCGGTACCTCAACCTGGAAGCCGTCCACGATCTTCTGCTTGAACATACCATAGCGATAGCGGATACCGCAGCCGTAAGCGGAATAGCCAAGGGTTGCAAGGGAATCCAGAAAGCAGGCTGCCAGTCTTCCCAGACCGCCGTTTCCAAGCGCTGCATCGGGCTCCTGATCCTCTACCATATTGATATCTACGCCAAGCTCCTCTAAGGCATCCTTTACCTGGTCATAGGCCTGCATGTTGATCAGGTCATTGCCAAGCGCACGGCCCATCAAAAACTCCATGGACAGATAGTAAACCGTCTTGGGATCCTTTTTCTCGTACTGCTTCTGGGTCTCCATCCAGTTTTCCACGATCTGATCCTTGACTGCATAGGCTACAGCCTGGAAGATCTGCTGGGGAGTTGCCTCCTCCATTGTCTTACGGTAAAGCGTTCTTACATTGTAGAGTACGCTCCTCTTGAAAAGCTCCTTATCAAAGGTGGGAGAAGTCGGTACCGTCGTTTTCTTTGTCGCCATAGTTTCCTCCTTTACGGAAATGCCTTGCAGCATTCCTTTTCATTCACACACACATCAGATATTATACACGATTTATGCCCGAAATACAACGGATTGGGAGCGAAAGTTGTTTCCGGGGCGCAAAAAACCGGACAGGTTCCCTGTCCGGTTTTTCCAAAAGCACGTTTATTTGATTTTGAGTGTCACCTTCACGGTCTTTGTTATGGGATAGGTGTATTCGTCTCCCTGTGCGCTGACTTTGATCCGCAGCTGATAAGTGCCCTTTTTCAGGCCCTTTTTGAGGGTGATGGTTCCGCTTTTCCGATTGACCTTCAGCTTCTTTTTCAGCTTTGTCAGTGCTTTTTTCTTAAGCTTCTTTTTGCCCTTTGTCACTCCGGCCAGCTGATAGGTCAGATTGCCCTGTCCCGGATCGGCCGTGACCAGATACTTTTTGCGCTTGATAATAAGGCCCTTCTTGCCGATCTTTCTGGCCGCTGCCGTCAGCTTTTTGCCGCTTACGCTCAGGGTATTGTCTCCCATCACGATGTCATCGGGATTCTCCTCGGGTTCGGACCAGGGATCCTTGAACGTCACGGAAACCCTGGCATCCTTCATCAGATGCGGAAGGGTATAGGTAAAGGTGGCTGCCTCCTTTTCGACGGCAATGCTTTTCCCGTCCACAAGCAGGGACTCGATAAAGCAGCCTTCATCCGCGGTAAAGGTCAGTCTGACATCATTTCCCGGAGGATTTACAAGGGGACCGGTAACGGTGCCATAGCCGTTGATCTCCCGGTCGATCTTAACATATCCTCTCTGAATGGGCAGCTCATAAAGCTCCGTTTTTCCGTCAGGGGACAGCTGCGTAAAGCCCGCAAATACATAGTCCGCGGCCGCAACCATAAAATCGGGGCCCTCCTGAAGGTCCGTGATCAGGTTATAGCCCGTATCCGTGAATTTGTCTTCCCTGACGTTGTAGGTAAAGGTGTCTCCCAGATCCTTGACAGGCATTCCCGCATAGATCAGTCCGGTGTTTGTAATACCCACCGCGGGCTCCATCCAGCCGGTATTGGGCTCCAGCCTTCCGGCCTTTGATTCCTTCCAGGTCTTGCCGTCAAAGAGCAGATTGGGTGCATAGCTTTCCTCATCATTGCAATAGCCCATCGTATAAACCAGGGTATCCCCTGTCTGCAGGGCCCGTCCGTAGTATCTTCCGGAGGGAAGGGACTTTCCATCGCTCCAGGTGCCCTTTGCGGGATCAAAAACCTTAACCATGGTGGATGCCTTCGGGGTCTGCACACCGTTTTCTTCCTTCATGGTACAGCCGCCGAGAAGATAAAGCTTTCCGTTGTATGCCGCCAGGGCATATCCTTCCAGATCCCCAAGCTCGGGCATGGCAAATGCCTTGGCCTCACAGGTATCCATATCCGCGCGGATCAAAAGCTTCTTTCCGTCATAGATCGCATTGCTCCCGTATTCCGACTGGTCCACGGCACCATAATCCACAATGGCATAAACGCAATTGTTCAGATAGACCATCTGCCCGCATTCAAAGCCGTACCTTTGGTCCTTGTTCTTGGTAATTCCAAAAAGGCTTTCCGGAACCTCGCAGGATCCGTTCATCGGATCTTCGGACAGCTCCGTATAATTGATACAGCCGGTGGTCTGGTCAAAAGAAAACAGCCTGCTTCCGTCGGTCGCCATATAGGAGCCCTGCAGGAGCATCTGGCTTGATGCGGCATAGGTCTTTTTGCCCTTGACCAGATAGACGCAGTCCTTGTGCATCGTTTTCCCGCCGGACTGGATCTCAAGATCCACCACATTATTCTTCCAGCCACGGTCGGCAAACGAGAGCTTATGGGCATCTCCCGTTACATCCCCTGCCTTTAATACGGTATCCTTTCCGTCCTTGGTGATCTTCAGGGAAAAATCAGAAGCCTTTGGATCCATACCGGATCCCGTAAGCTCGATATAGGGTTTTCCGTTTACCGTCTTAAGGCTCACTTCCGCGATCCTGGGTGCTCTTTTCGGAGGAATGCGAAAATCAAAGCTACCCTTTTTTTCAAAAATATCCAGAGAAGGCGCGGCCTTCGTCATGGAGGTGATATCATTGACCAGATCCAGCGGATTGGTTTTCGCTCCGTTTTCTTTGTCCATCTGCGCTCTTTTCAGAGCGATCGCGCCCGTAATGAAGGGCGTTGCCATGGAGGTTCCGCTGTAGAAATCATACTTTTCAAATGCGGATGTATCCTTCAGATCCTGTCTGGACAGTCCGATGTCATCCATGTCGATCCGAAACTCTCCTTCCGCACCGCAGCTGAGGGCAAGAAGAAACTGTCTGTTTTCTCCGATTTCCGGGCTTTGGCCGGATTCCAGATCCGTATGTCCCCAGTAATCTCCGTTCTCATCCAGATACATGTCATGGGTTGTTCCCTCCGCGATCCCCCGCTCGGTCAGTTCGGTCTCTTTGCCGGTTTCCACTGCAAACAGCTCTCCGTATGCGTTTTTGGAGTATACGCTCCTTGTCATCACACTCAGATGCGGCAAGGTCTCATCCTGCCCCACAGTGTAAGAGGCAAGGGGCAGGCATACAAAGTCACCCTCCTGTATCTGGTTCATGGAAACAGAAAGACAATGCCCCTCCAAAAATCCGTTTCCGGATACACTGACTGTGATCGTCTGTCCTTTTTTTCCCCTGAACACAAGCTGATCGGGTTCTTCCTGCTTCTTTAGCTTTTCTCCATTGATGTAGATCTCCTTCAGAAAATCCTCTCTGGTAACAAAGTCCGAAAGGCCATGTTCAAAATCGTCATATCTTTGGGAGATCTCTGCCTGTCTGCTGCCGTAAAGGCGCGGATTATAGCAATCATAACAAACCGTGGAAAGAATGTCTGTCCCGGGCGCCGCAATGTCCACCCACGGTCCGTGGTTGGAAAAAGAGACCAGGCCGCCGTCTTCCTTCGTGGCAGCCACGGATACCAGATAGGGGCTGTCAATGCCGGCCGGATAATCGGCATATTCAGAGCCGTCATTGCCTGCGGCACAGACGGTGATGGCTCCCTTTTTTCCCACCTTTTCCACCAGTGTCTCAAAGATCCTGCTGCTCTCACCTCCGCCCCAGGAATTGTTGATGGCTGCCACCTTCACACCCAGATCCAGGGCTTTATTGATATAATGGTAGGCAGCGATCTCGTGGCTAAGCGTGGCTGAGCCTTCTTCATCCAGGATGCGAAGCGCCATGATCTTGATCTTCTGGTTCACACCGCTGATACCGGTCTGATTGTTGCCCGCAGCGCCGATGATACCGGCACAGTGCGAGCCATGCCCATGTTCATCCATGGGATCGGCATCTCCGTTTATAAAATCGTACCCGTACGTTCCCTTCAGCCCCTTGGAGGTGTAGGGATTGATCCACATCTGATCCTTCAGCTCCGGGTGTCTGTAATCCACGCCCGTATCCAGAATGGCAACCACACAGTCAGAGCCTGTGCCCTTTGCCCATCCGGTCTGCACATTCGGCGCCTGCTCCGTCGGCTGCATGCTCCACTGCAGATCGCTGTAGGTATCATCAGTCACGCTCAGCAGATGGCTTTTGAAATTCCGCTCGGCGTATTTGACATCGTCCCTTTTTTCCAGCTGGGCTGCCAGAACGTCCGGATCCTCGTTGGAAGATACCAGCGCAATGCTCAGATCCTCGTCATCAAAGTTCCAGACCTCCAGAGCCTGGACATTTGCAGCATTTTCACCCTGCCTTAGCATGGAGCGGACCCTGGATCTGCTCAGATCGCCT
>JAILHW010000159.1 GCA_024695605.1 Lachnospiraceae bacterium
CACAACCATATCCTTATTGGTTGCCTCCTTCAGGGCATCTTCAACCCATTCATCAGACTCTCCGCCAACATAGATAAACATATCACAGGTCGAGATGCTCATAATATCATCTGCCGTAGGCTGATAACTGTGGAGATCGACTCCGTTATCGAGCAACATGGTAACCTCTGCATTTGCCGGATTTTCTCCAAGGATATTCATGACCCAGTCATATTCGGGAAAAATGGTCGTTACGATCTGCAATCTGTCATCACCTGCATTTCCTGCCGTATCATTGACAGATCCACACGCCGAAAGACAGCACACCATCAGAATGGCAGCCGTTAAAACTGAAACTGTTTTTTTCACTTTTTCATACCTCCGTATAGCTATTTTTTGCGCATAAAAACAGAAGGCAAAGCGCCCCATATGGACATACTTTGCCTATACGTAAGGTATTTTCAATTGTTCAGGCGGACTTTTTCAGAAACAGGCGTATCCTCTTGAACGAAACATACGCCAAGCGATAGGAGCAGTACCGAAAGGAGAACAGGCACGATCACAGCTGACATGGCAGCAATACCATTGCCGGCTCCCCGAATGATATTCTCACACTGATGCATGCAGACACATATGGGACAATCCTCTCCCGTACAGTCGTGATCAGCATGTGCTGCAAGAAAGAAAGACGAAAAGAGCATCATAAGAAGCATCATGACTGCCATGATGCACGCTGATATCCTTATTCTGCTGATTCCGTGGTGTTTCTTCATAAAGCTTCCCTGTATATCCAAAACAGGCCGGACTGTTTGCACCAATACTATATTGGTTTACATTCCTCCTGCCAAATATGAAAACCATTCCCAATTATAGAGTTCAAGCATTTCTCTGTCAAGAAATTTAGGAATGATTTTTATTTTCATTTTCATGCGGAGGATGGGGTGAGGCGGAAACAGAAAAAGGTCCGGTGGACCTTTTTCCCGCCGAACGGACCGAGCGGCGTGCTAACGCCGCGAGACCTTCGAACCCACTGGGTTCGAGGGTCCCTCCGCATAACAAAAATCCCTCAAGCCATAGGCTTGAGGGATTTTGTTATGCGGAGGATGGGACTTGAACCCACACGTTATTGCTAACACAAGATCCTTAGTCTTGCTCGTCTGCCAGTTCCGACACCTCCGCTTGCTCAACGCAAGTAATATCCTATCATTTTCCTCGTTTGATGTCAATACCTATTTTTTGACCCTCTTTTCCTCCACGAGCCCCGCCTGAAAATGCTTCATCAGCTCCTGCCCCTTTGCATAGTCAAGGCATGACTGGGTATTGGCCATTTTGTACCGGACTCCCTTCTAGGCTATGATCCTTCTTGCCCAGGTGCCGCTTTTCATAATGACAAAGCCTACCGTTGCCTTCAAAACATCTGCCAGATTACAGCAGAAAAAGATCAAAACAATGGGAAAGGCCGTAAAATGCGTCAGCACAAATGCAAGCGGAACGCTGACCGTCCAGTTAAAGCCGCTGTCAAACAAAAACGTGATCAGTGTTTTGCCTCCCGACCGGATGGTAAAGTAGGTCGCATGCAAAAAGCCCTGCAGCGGCATCATACATGCCGTGATCCGGATCATATTGGCGGCAATGTCCTTGACCTCATCCGAGGTATTGTAAATGCGCGGGAAAAAGGGTGCTGTCAAAAACATCAGCGTGCCGATGAAGAAGCAGACCATAACGGAAAACAGAATGATCCGGTAGGCCGTGATCTTGCCCTCCTCCACCTTTCCAGCTCCCAGCTGCTGACCGACGATGATCGCAACGGAATCTCCCAGCGCGATGAATACGATATTAAATACATTGTAGATGGTGGAATTGATGTTCAGCGCCGCCACCACCGACAATCCCCTGGCCGAATAGCATATGGTCTGGGTCGCAACGGCGGAGGACCAGAGCGTCTCATTCAGCATCAGCGGAAGGGCCATGGAAAAGACCTTGCCGATCATGGCCGTCGGTACCCGAAACGAAGAATAGACTCCCGTAAAATAAGGAGCCTTTTCCTTCTGAGTATGGGACCAGAGCATCACGATCCCCAGCTGTATGAAGCGGGATACGATGGTGGCCACTGCCGCACCGACAACGCCCAACGCCGGCAGCCCCAGCTTTCCGTAGATCAGAATATAGTTCAGGATCAGATTGACGAACACCGCTGCGATGGATGCCTTCATCGGCACCGAGGTCTCCCCGGATTCCCGCAGCGTTGAGGAATAGCTGATCTCGATGACCATGGGTATATTTCCGATCAGCATGGTCCGCATATAGATCCTGGCATAGGACAGGGTCGCCTCCAGATCTCCCGTGGCGGATCCGTCGTGCAGATACAGCGAGATCAGCTGATCTCCGCATACCCAAAACAGCACGGTGGAAACCAGCAAAAGCGTTACCGCAAACAGGATCTTGATCCGAAACACATCCCGGACGCCCTTCATATCGTGGTTACCATAGTACTGTGCTCCCAGGACCCCCGCTCCGGAGGTAGCCCCGAAGACACACAGGATCAGGATGAAAAAGAGCTGGTTGACGATGGAAACGCCGGACATCTGCTCTGTCCCGATCCGTCCCACCATAATGTTATCCAGCATACCCACAAAGTTGGTAATGCCGTTTTGCAGCATAATGGGTACGGCGATCATCAGGACTTTTTTATAAAAGGCCTTATCCCCTATGTATTTTGATTGTTTTGTAACTGCTATCATATTTTTGTACGATCATTTTCCGGCCTGCATACCGGGCTGTTTTTTCCCGTAATTTTCCGCATAGTTTTTCAGATTCTGCGTATTGGTCAAAAGATCCGGTTTAGGGCCGCGGGGTTTCTTATACTGCTTGATCGCATCCTTTGAAAGATATTCGCCAATATGGCTTACCACATGCTCCACATGCTCTCCCACCTTAAACTTTCTGTGATACTCCTGACTGCGGGGTAGCTTTCCGGCCGCATCCATAACGCTGCTGGTATAGGCATAGGCAAAGCCTTCCTTTACCTGGCCATCGGTTTTATACGCACCGCTTTCCAGCATCTTTTTGGCATATCTGCCCTTTGCCAGAATGACCTCCGGATCGTTATCCACTACCGTGGACTGGTTACTGATGACAAGGCTGGCAGTGGATCCGTCGTCAATATGATTGACATATCGTTTGTAGCACTCCAGCTTATCAATGTTCTGATCCACAAGGGTCTTCAGATCCTCTCCCTTTGCGCCGACGCTGCTGAAATTGTCAGCCAGATAATAGGAAAAAACATCCTTCATGGCAGCCGCCGATTCCTGTTTTTCCTCCGGGCTCAGCGTTCTTGCCTTCACGCTCAGCTTGCCAAGCTTTGTAAGTCCCTTTATGGCTTTCTGCAGATAGGGCTGCACATCGTGCTCACTGACCTTGCTCAGATCTGCCAGATGCTCGAGCTGGCTGTTGATCCGGTTATAGACCTCCTGGGGACCCATACTGATGTAATTCTGGTCCTCCTTCAGAATATCCATGCCGAAATCTCCCTTCAGATTCGCTTTCACGTTTCCGAATTCATCTATCTCATGCTCCACCTCTATATTCTTGAAAATGCCAAAATCCACAATGTCGGGAAGCATGCGCTGAACATCCTGATGGCTTAATAAGGCATTTCCGAAGGCTTCCACCGTTCCGCCCTCAACCGCCCTGGCCATTGCCATCTTGCCCTCGGAAAACCAATTCGAGATGTGCTTATCCCCGGCCGTCTTTGCGCGTTCGGAAAACAGCTTGGTAAAATGCATGACATTAAAGCTGTGCTTCAGAACCTGATTGCCATAGTCGGCATAGTCTTTATCCTTGCCCATAATGTAATCTGCCCGGTCTATGAGCATCTTCATGTATTTATCCATCAATCCTCGTTTGTTTCCAAGCTCCGAATGCAGCTTGTTGAAATCCCCGACAGAAGGATCCTTGGTCTTTGCATACTCTGTCAGTTCATTTTTGCAATGCTCCATTTCCTGCCATACATCAAACATGACCATGCTCAGCTTACCCGCCTTAAAAAAGTCCGGCTGATAGATAAAATCAGGATTATCATAATTCACCTTTGATGCGAATATCCCCATCTGATCGTAGGCAACCATATAGCCGTCATACATCTTTTGCGCGATCCACTTCTGGTCTGCCGGCTCCTGCGTCATTTTATCAACGACGGTTTTAAACATATCCGCCTTTTCCTTTTGGAGCTTATCCGGATTCAGAATATCCTCTGCGGAATACAGGGGCTTTCCGTCCTTCTGCTCTGCAAGAAGTGCCATGATCGTAACACTGACACCTCCCATCCTTCCGAGGGAATAGTGACAGTGGCTGTCCTTTGCCTTGATCTGCTCTAAGGTAAAATGATCCCCTAAAAAGAGCTTTCGCGCCCTGTCACTTGCCTTTGAAATATCAAAATCATGGAGATCCGCCATCTTCTTAAAGGCCTCGATCTTTTTCATCTCAGGCTCCACGCGAAGGGCTCTTTTGCGCTCTCCCTGCTGGCCTTCAAAACGCCTTACCGCATCCCGGGAAAAGGCTTTGAACACAGACTCGTCATTGACCTGAATGATATTCTTCAGGTCCGTTACCGTATCAAATCTGGCCTGTGCATATTTGGAATTAATGTTATCCGTCTTATATGAGAGATATTTTTCGGACAGCTCCTTCACTTTTTGGGTACATTCAAGATAGAGCGTCTGGGTATGCTTTCTGCGCTCCCAGGCTCCCTTCCCCGTCTCTTTGCTTTCCGCTGCCATCCGGTAAGCAAGGTCCCTGAGTGTCTTCATGGCCTCCTTCAGCTCCCGGTACTGCGGACTGCTGCCGCGATACCAATGGTCATTTTTGTCCAGGCGTTTATATGCCCTGGCAATGGCATCCGCATTTTTTAAAAGATCAGCCCGGTTGGTTGTTTCGATCTTATAATCGTTATACTCGTTTTTCAGCTTCTCGCGAAGCGCAATATCTGCCTCTTTCTTTTTTTTCAGATCCGCTTCCAGATCATAACGGACCAGGGTCGGTCTGGGCTTATAATTCTTTCCCTTTTCATTGTTTTTTTGTATCTCCTCCCGCTCCTGTTTCCTTTTGGGATCCTCCTCTTTCCCCTGCAGCTCCTTGATCTTTTTACTTTGTTCCAGCGCTATCATCCCATTGACGGACAGCGTATTCTGCTTTCCCTGCTCAACGCGGCTCTTATCAAGATCGTATAAAAATTCCCACGTATTCCCCAACCATTCCTGAAACTGCTCGGGTGTGATGCCGTCCTTCTCATTCTCTTCTTCATGCTCTCCGCCGTCATCATCCTCCTGCATGGAAGGGGGCAGATTTAACTCTGTAAACGCATTCTGGCGTACATGTCCGCTCTTTTTGCTCTTTCCTCTCCCGTTTGCAGGCTGCGCACTTTTAGATCCCTTCTTCTCTTCAACTTCCTCATTGATATTCAGGTTTTCAAAGTCTTTCACTGCAGTTTACCTCCTTTGATTCTCATCGCTGCATACTGCTCTGCTGCTTTTGGTGTGCAGCACGCATATCACGCTCTTTTGCCCGCCTGTCCTGATCGTTAATTTCCCAAGAAGATTTCCGAACACCGTTCCTAACAAGGGGTTCTATAGGAAATACCCCCCATAGCCCCATTTGGTTGCAGAGACTTAATTCAGACTTTTCCAGGCCGGCTCTGCAAGGCTCTTGATGGCTTCGTCCACCCCGAGCTTTACCGCATAGGCCACTCTGGCCTCGTCTGCTGCTGCCTTACCGTCAAAGGTAAAGCCGTTTTCCTTTGCGATCCCATCGATCTTATCAACCGTATCCTGGGTGATCTTATCTGTTCCGAGATAGTAAAAATATGTCTTCCCGTCAATGATTTCCTTGTAGAAGCAGACCTTTTCCACCAGCTCCGGATAGGTTTCTTCCACCTGGTGCATGGTATTGTTCAGTGCATCGATAGGCTGCGCGTTCTCGTCGTAGAAATCCCAGCCGATATAATTCTCCTCAACCGAGGAAACCGTATGATAGACATAGTCCTGATCCGGTGCATAGGTATCATCCACGTGGGAGCCGGCTCCGTTTGAACCGCTGTCCGAAACGATGCCGAATTCATTGATGGATATCCCTCTTCTGGACCAGCC
>JAILHW010000172.1 GCA_024695605.1 Lachnospiraceae bacterium
TTTCCTCAAAACCTTTTACATTCTGTATCTCATCGATAAACAGGTACTTTAACCCTTTTACTCCTTTTGCTTGCTCATCAATAACCGTCTCAAGTGCCTCCGGCGTTTTAATATTTTTAAAAGGTCTTTTATCAAGATGAATAACGATGATATTATCCTCTTTAATGTTCCTTTCTTTAAGTTCATCTATGATCATCTCCAGCAATGAGGATTTCCCGCACCTTCTTACACCGGTGATCACTTTGATGATTTCAGTTTCATCATAAAAGCCTCGGATTTTCTTTAAGTATAACTCACGTTTATAAAGTTTTTTCATCTGCAGCCACCAACCATACCTCTCGATTATATTTCCCTGCAGTCATATTATGCATCACCCAATCCGAACTTTCAATATTTTTTTGCAAATTAGTTCGGTTTAGCACGTCATTTCATGAGCAAATGAACGATAATCGTCAGTTTGCCACCGGTTTTCAGAGATCCCTTCTTGAATTTTGGAACACTGTTCAGCTCCAGTGTCTTAACCAATGATCCGGCAAGAGCGTTTTTCTCAAATGTTTTCTCCTCTGCTGTAATGCTGACATACTTCTGATCAGTCAGATTATTGGTCCAGATTTGCTCAGCACTGTCTTCGTCTTCACCGGCTAAGACATCTATGACATTCTCGGTGACTCTTTTGGTGAAAGCGCTTTGTGGCCAAAAGAAAAAAGGTACCAAAACGGCACCCCTGATTTCTTGTCTTTAATTTGCTACCGCTCACAAAAAAGCATCAAAAAAGCCCGTAAATACGGGCCTTGGGAGCAGGGGAAGAGGGAATCGAACCCCCGTTAACGGTTTTGGAGACCGCCGCACTACCGCTGTACTATTCCCCTATGTTTTTTTCACGCGAGTTTGATTATAACACGAAGAAATATCGATTGCAAGCAGAAAAATCTTTTTGCACTGCAACCAAGGGAATGCTATGATTGTATTATATACAAAGAGCCTGATACAGGCGAACAAAGCCATTACTATAAAGGAGATTCGGATATGGATGCTCAATCAACAGCAAAAGTCAACAGTTTTATCGATCAGCTGGTTGCGATCCGCTTTGAAAGCGCTTTTTGGTACGGGATCATTGTTGTACTTGCCCTGATCGTATGCTTTGAAGGCTATCAGCTTTACCGACTGGCGCTTCTGCTTGCCGGCTTTGCCATCGGTTATACCCAGATGCACAAGATTGTGGAAGTGGTATTTACCAGCTTCACCCCTGAGCAAAAGCTCATGGCGCAGGGCATCGCCGGGATCGTATGTGCGATCATCTCCACCACGCTTATCAAGATCGGCGTCTTTCTGGTCACCTTCTTCTTTGTCAAAACGACCCTCGCCGGTCCCATTGCAACGAAGCTCTTATCCGGAGTACAGGATCAGCTTCCCTTATCCCCGTACATCATCCCGCTGCTGAGTGCATTGGTGGGTCTGATCATTGCCATCCTGCTTGCAAGGGCCGCACAAAACGCCCTGCGGCCGGCCATTGTGATCCTGACCGCCGCCATCGGTGCTTTTGCAGTCATCAATACATTTGTGGAACTCATCCCGATATTCCCATACGATCTGTCATTTTTACCCGAGCGGACCAGCATTGTATGGACCGTTGTGAAACTATTCCTCATGGCAGCCGGTGTGGGAATCCAGGGAATCAAAGAGGACTGATCATCCGATCAGTCCTTTTTTACTTTGCTTTTCAAAAAATCCGATCCTATGCCAGCGCTTCCTGTCTGGTCAGCTGCTGTGCATATCCTCTGATCGCCGAAGCATTGGCATATTTCTCAACCTGATCCCCATCCACTACAACGAGCGTCGGAGCGGAAGTGATTTTGTACCTGGCCACGAGCTCGGGGCTCTCCTGCGCATCCACCGGAATGTACGCGATATCCTTTAAGAATTCCTTGGCCATCCTGCAGTTCGGACAGGTCTTGGTGGTGAACAGATACGCTACATGCTTGGGTGCCGACATGGACACCTCCACATCATCCCGATCCTTGCCCACGGAAACGGTCATCATACCGGTCATAGGCTTTTTCAGCGTGCTCTTTGCGATCACATACTCGCTGCGGTTTGCATATTCCTGAAGCTTGCCGTCATTCCAGTTCTGTACCGGTCTGTAGTATCCGGTGATACGGCTGTAAACCTCGGTGGTCTTGCCGCAATGCGGGCAGCTCTTAACCTCTCCTGCCAGATAGCCGTGCTCCCTGCAGATGGAGTAGGTCGGCGACATCGTATAATAGGGAAGCTTGTAATTCTGTGCAATGGTCCGAACCAGATCCGCTGCTGCCTTCCAGTCGGGAAGCTTCTCACCCAGGAACGCATGGAATACGGTTCCGGAGGTGTAAAGTGTCTGCAGCTCATCCTGGATATCCAATGCATCAAAGATGTCTCTGGTGTAATCCACAGGCAAGTGGGAGGAGTTGGTGTAGTACGGGGTATCTCCCTCGTGTCCTGCTGTCTTGATCCCCGGCCATTTTGCACGGTCATGCTTGGCCAGACGATAGGTGGTACTCTCTGCCGGAGTCGCCTCCAGATTGTACAGATCTCCGTAGAGCTCCTGGTAATCGGAAAGACGCTCTCTCATATGATTCAGAACTTCCTTCACGAAATCCTGTGTCTTCTTATTGGTCAGATCGCTGCGCAGCCAGTTGGCATTCAATCCCACCTCGTTCATACCGATCAGACCGATGGTGGAGAAATGATTCTCGAAGGTTCCCAGATATCTCTTGGTATAAGGATACAGTCCCTCATCCAAAAGTCTTGTGATGACGCCTCTCTTGATCTTCAAGGATCTTGCAGCGATATCCATCATCTTGTTCAGTCTTCTGTAAAAATCATCCTTGCTGTTGGACAGATAAGCAATCCTGGGCATATTGATGGTTACAACGCCCACGCTGCCGGTGCTCTCTCCCGATCCAAAGAATCCGCCGCTCTTCTTACGAAGCTCTCTAAGGTCCAGACGCAGTCTGCAGCACATGGACCTGACATCGGAGGGCTCCATATCGGAATTGATATAATTGGAAAAATACGGTGTGCCGTATTTTGCGGTCATCTCAAATAACAGCTTATTGTTCTCGGTCTCGGACCAGTCAAAGTCTCTGGTAATGGAATAAGTAGGAATGGGATACTGAAAGCCTCTGCCGTTGGCATCGCCTTCGATCATGGTCTCGATGAAGGCCTTGTTGACCATATCCATCTCTTCCTTGCAGTCTCCGTAGGTAAAGTCCATCTCCTCGCCGCCTACGATCGCGGGAAGGTTACGAAGGTCTGCCGGAACCGTCCAGTCCAGTGTGATATTGGAGAACGGTGCCTGGGTTCCCCAGCGGGAAGGTGTGTTCACACCGTAGATAAAGGCTTCGATGCACTTCTTCACTTCGCCGTAGCTTAAGTGATCCACCTTGACAAAGGGAGCCAGATAGGTATCAAAAGAGGAAAATGCCTGTGCGCCTGCCCATTCATTCTGCATGATACCGAGGAAATTCACCATCTGGTTGCAAAGTACGGAAAGATGCTTTGCGGGTGCAGAGGTGATCTTGCCGGTGATCCCGCCGAGGCCTTCCTTGATGAGCTGCTTTAAGCTCCAGCCTGCACAATACCCTGTCAGCATCGACAGATCATGGATATGGATATCGGCATTGCGATGTGCCTCCGCGATCTCCTCGTCATAGATCTCGGACAGCCAGTAGTTGGCAGTTACCGCACCGGAGTTGGACAGGATCAGTCCGCCGACGGAATAGGTCACGGTGGAGTTCTCCTTGACTCTCCAGTCCTCTACTTTTACATAGCTGTTTACAACATCCTTATAATCAAGGATCGTAGATTTCATGGTACGGAGTTTTTCTCTCTGTTTTCTATATAAGATATAGGCTTTTGCCACATCCGTATAGCCGGTCTGCTCGAGTACACGCTCTACGCTGTCCTGAACAGCCTCGATATCGATCTGGTTGTCCTTTACCTTCTCCTGGAAATCAGCGGTCACGCGAAGGGCTAACAGATCGATGATATCATTGGTATACTGCATGTCCGTTGCCACAAATGCCTTCATAATGGCATCCTTGATCCTGTTCAGATCAAATTCCGCTACCGTTGCATTCCTTTTTACTAGATTTAACATTTGATAACTCCCTCTCCTAATATTTTTTCAATTTTTGCCTTTTTTCTTCCCCACAGTCTCCACTTTGACACTTATGTCGGTTTACATAATTGCCAAAAACCGCGACCATGTTCATTTTATCATCCACCACATGCAAAGTCAACCCTAAAACAGAAGAAAACCACAATATCTTATGTTAAGTTTTTTATGTCAACACAAGATATGGTGGTTTTGACACGTGCGTCATTGTTCGGAATAACGTACAGTATTTATCGAAACTTCGTTAAGACAGGGGTTTTAAACGGTTCCAAGCCGTTTTCTGACGCTCCTGTCATACCACAAGGCCCGATCAGCGGCTCTGCAAAAATGTGTATTCTCTTGCCGCTTCCCGGTGGTCCGGATATTCCGTCATATATTCACTCATCATCTGGGCCGCCTTTCGGAAATCTCCCGTATATTCGCAGGCTATGATCCTGTTATACTTCAGCTCCTGCAGGACGCTGACGTTGTTTTCCGTCTCCAGTCCCTTCTCAAATGCCTCCATTGCTTCCGCATACTGCCCGATCTGTAGTTTACATAATCCAAGCTGGTTGTAGATCTGCGCGTTGGGCTCGTTTTCCTCCAGATATTTGGCATATAAGGAGGCTGCATAGTTGGAATCGCCAAGCTGTTCATAGGTTTTTCCCAGCATCAGCAGGGTATCGGTATCCTGGTTGCCCTGGGCTCTGTAGGCCTCCAGGTTGTTGCGGGCATTCTCATAGTCCTCCATATAGTAGTAGATCACGCCCTTTTCATACTCATTCATCAGGCTCAGGCGCTCCTCAATGGCATTGCTCAGATAGATGCGCCCCTCATCCTTGTAGCCGTTCTTTTCAAAGACCTGGTAAACGCGGATGGTCATGGTGGTATCCTGCTTGCTGTAGTGCAGCGCCAGGTTCAGATCCTCGGTGGCCGGCTGCTGCTCTCCCAGCTCCATTTTGATGCTGCCTCTGAGGAAATAGACCTCGGGATGCTTTTCCTTAAGGCCCGCAATGGCATCGAGCGTCTTGACAGCTTCTTCCTTCTGTCCCGCCTTATACTGCGCCGTTGCCAGATAGTAATTGATATCCGTTTCCGCATCTTTCGGAAACATCCCTGCATGCTGCAGTGCCTGGCTAAAGCAGTCCACCGCATCGGTATAATCGGACAGCCCCATATAGGCCAGTCCCTTTCCGCGCAGTGCAAGCTCCGCATCCTCCTTTTCCTCGATGGCCTGGTCAAAGGTGGCAAGCGCCGTCCCGAAATCCAGTTTTTCCACCTGCTCCATTCCGGTATCGATCAGCTCCGTCTTTTTGCCGCAGCCGCAAAGCAGCAGCATTGCCAAAAGCACCGTTCCCGCTTTTTTGATCCTCATATTGTTTCATCCTTTCTGGCTTGTTCGTTACTGCAGCGCTGCAAAGGCGGCCTCCGCCTCCTCCAGCGTGGAAAGATTGCTCACACAGCCTCTGGCTTCTTCACTTGCCTCGCGGTACAGCTGTCTGGCTCTGTCGATCTTCTTGCCCGAGTCCTTTTTCACCTCTCCGATGTTATTGATGGCATCGATGACGGTCTGGGCCTGCTGGGCCGGTCCCTGGGGCGTTGTCATATCGGACTGGGTTCCGTCCAGATGATAGCAGATCACGGGCATGCCCTTCTCGGCATAGCTGTAGATCTGCTTGGCTACGGCATAGGGCAAATTCAGGCATCCGTGAGAGCCTGAGGTCTTGTAGATACTGCCGCCGAAGTCACTCCTCCAGACCGCATCATGCAGTCCGATGTTCTGGTTAAAGGGCATCCAATAGGAAACCGGCGTTTCATAGTTCTCGCCCACCAGCATGGCATTTCGTTCCTTATAGGTCATGCTGTAGGTTCCCTCCGGGGTTGAAAAGCCGCGGCTTTCATTGCCCGATACAAAATCCGAATCCAGCACCCGCATCCCGTCCTTATAGACAAACAGATGCTGCGCGGTGAGGTTTGCTTCCACGTAGGAGTCGCCCCAGTCATGCTCTCCATAGGCCGCAGCCGTCTGAAAATAGACCGGTGTGCGCTCTCCGCTTTCCCCCTTTTGGATCATCTCATAGAGCTCTCTTTGCTCCGTTTTATAGTCCATCCACCAGCCGTAGTCGCCGCCGCTGACCACGACCTCCTTGCCATAGCTGGTCTTAAACGTCCGCTTCCCGAAGATGGTATCATACTTTTTCTTAAGGCCGAGCACAAATTCATCGACCTTGGCCGCATCCAGGCTCACATCTCCCGTATCATAGTTCATATCCAGCCAGTCGCAAAGCACCGTTCCGTCGATGATCTCCTTTTCCTCCCCGAAGGTATAGGTGATATGGATCCCGGCATATTTCTGAGAGCTGACCTCAAGCTTGTTCAAAACCGGATCATCCTTATAGATCTTCGGTGCCAGATAGCAGCCGGCCGCATCCAGATCCACCTCCGGCTCTAAGGCATCCACTGCCGCGGTAACCACACCGAGCGTTTTCTCAAAGTCCAGCTGGTTTCCCTGCTGCTCCGGCATGATCACAAAGCCCTTCAACGGATCGTAGTCGGACAATCCGGCATCCTTTGGCGGATCCACAAAATCCTCCTGAAAGCAGCGTGCCTTCTTCAGTGCCGTTGCCAGCGCGTCTTTATCATATCCGTACAGATTGTCGATCTGATAATCCTTTTCGCGTCCGAAGATCATCTGCGAAAGAACGCTCCATACGTTCTGCTCCTTAAGGATCCCTTCTACCTTGGCCAGATTGGCCACCTTCACACCGATGGCATCCCCCGTGATCAGATCCGATGTCTTTTGTCCGTCCTTCGTGCGCTCCTTCATGACCAGACGGTACTGGCGCATCCTGCCCTCGAGCTCTGTCAGCGTCATCCCGGAGGCATCGATCTCATTGATCATCGTGCCCCGCAGAAAATGCGAGCTGCCATAGGTTCCCGAAATGATCAGGCAGACACAAAAAAAGATCCCTGCCACAACGCCCAGAAGCACCAGCGGAAGGTGCCTGTAGCGTTTCCTCCTGACCCGTTTTCCGGCTTTTTCACTTCTTGCGGCATTCCCGGCCATCCCGGATCCCCGGCCTCTTTCACTTCCCTTAATGCTTCCGGCTGTCCTCTCCTTTGGGCGGTCCGTTGTCCGCTGCCTTGCATCCGTCTTTCTTTGCTGCGGCGCTCTTTCCCCTGCTCTTACTTTTGCTTCCGCATCTGCTCTGCCGGAGCGAACATCCTGCCTGCTTCTTGCCCCGGCCCGCGTGCGATCCTGCGAAGGTCTCTTGTTCGATCCGCTCTGTCTGCGCGCCTTGGGCGCTTTGGGCTTTTCTGGTTCTTCCTGCTCTCTTTTTCTTCTGGCTGCGGGAGCAGGCGCTCTGTTGACCGGCACATGGCTAAGCTCTATTCTTTTGGTATCCTGTTTCGGTCCCTCTGTCATGGTATCCTTTTCCTAAACACACTTGATCACAGACTCTGATCTCTGTGAAATTTCTGCAAAAGATGCATTCTGGTCTCTTCGGCAAAATCATACTGGGTCATATACTCTCCCGTATAGGCGTGGATCGCATAGGCATCGCCTTCCAGAAACCGGAAATAGTCGCAGTCCACCCTTCTCTGATCCACTGCCACCCCTCCGACGCCTCTGACGATCACAGACTCCGCGCCCAGCGCCGTAAAGGCAGCCACCATATCGGAGGTTACCACTCTGTTCTTTCCCTTTACGGCTTCATCAAAGGGTTCATCCGGCCAAAGATTTCCGATCACCATTTCGGGTGTGCAGACCGCACCCCTTCTGTCGATCAGATAGGCAAACAGCTCCTTGGATTTGCTGCGTCCAAAGTGCACCGGCCTGCCGTCCACGAAAACCTCAAAGCTGCCAAAGCACCGCACCTGGATGCGGCTGGTCGAAACCGAAGGTGTCCGATAGCGAAGATGCGCCAGTGCTTCCTTTACGGCCGGCTCCGTCACGGGCTTTAGGATATAACCGCTGGCATACAGAGAAAACGCCTCGGGCATATACTCCTGATATCCTGTGATAAAAATGATGTTGCAAAGTGGGCGTATGCTCTGGATCCTTTTGGCCAGCTCAATGCCGTTCATCCCGGGCATATCCACATCCAGAAATGCCACATCCACCGGCTGCCTTTTTACCATCGCCAGTGCCTCCATAGCATCCACAAAGCCCTGATGACTGCCTTCCGGATCCAGGCGTGTCAAAAGCCGGTTCATCATATTTACAATGGGCTGTTTATCATCAACGGTTATGGTGAACATCGTTTCCTCATATAGCGTTTACGGGAAGGGTGATGACCACCCTGGTTCCCTTGTCGCCGGTTTCTTCCTTTATCGTTCCGTCATACAGTGCAATGCGTTTTTTCACATTTTCAAGTGCCACGCCCTTGTGCTGCTTTTGATTGCTGGTCAGATCCTCTTCACCGTTTCCGTTATCCTCCACGGTGATCCTGACAAATCTTCCGATCTGTTCGGTATGAATACTGACCCTCCCGTTATGATCCCGTCTGCCGAGTGCGCCGTGGCGGACGGCATTTTCCACGATGGGCTGGATGGTCAGGGGCGGTATGGAAAAATCCGTAGCCTGCAGATCTTCTTTCACCTCAAACTCATAGCTGCTTCCTACCCGCTCCAGCATGATATACTGGCGGATATGCTCCATTTCTATGGAAAAGGGGATCTTATCCCCGCTTGTCATAGCCTCCAGGTTCCCCCGCAAAAATCCGGAAAAATCCTCCAGCCTTTTGGCTGCCATTTCCGGATCGGTATAGCAAAGATCCTCGATACACATCAGCGCATTGAAGATAAAATGCGGCCGCATCTGATCTGCCAGAAATCGGGAGCGTTCCATCGCGATGGCTCTGGCCTCTTCATCGAGCCTTTTTTCCTCCCTGCTTCTGTAAATGAGGTAGAACACGGAAATGGTAACGGCATGCGCCAGTCCAAAGAAGGAAAACTCCGGGAATATCGCATCCATGCCGATCGCAACCACCAAAGGAATGATGTTTGCTGCCACACAGCCCACGGAGACCGGGCTTTGTCTGTGGACCACTCTGAATGCGCCATCCTTGTCCATAAAGGTGTATTTCACCTGATAATAGGCGGCGATCACCTTCAGTCCTTCCGCCATCAGCACCCCTGTCTGCGAGGGTTTTTGCAGAATTCCCATCAGATTCTGAATGCCGGTCCCAAAGTTCAGAAACAGCACCACGCTATAGGCTATGGAAGCGTTAAAGATATAAACGATGCCCTTTCCCACCTCCCGTCTGGAGGTCATCACCGGAACCATCGGGATCATCATCAAAAACAAAATGATAATGCCCGCCCCATCCGTAAGCATCGCATAAATGACGTTTTTCTCCCCGATCATCTTTTTTGCTCCTATCCGGAAATATGCTCGATCCGAAGTGCGAGCTCTTTGCTCTTATACATGACCTGAAACTGATACCGGATCCTTCCGATAACCGATATGAGAAACAGGATCCAAAGCATACAGATCAGCAGCGCTGGAGCAAGGCTCTCCTGCCTTTGTCCCAGCATCACAGACAGCCCTTCATCCAAAGTCAGCCCCGACAGGATGAAAACGATCCGGATCAAAAGCATGACCGCCACCGGTATCATGGTATATAGGGGCATTCTTTTTTTATAGTGTTTCAAAAGCGGATCCTCATTCGGATCTTCCCCATAATCATAGACGAGCTTCGAGAAATTCGCCAACAAAGACATATTGATCGCAAAGGATAGCAGGTAGTAAAACAGCAGATTGGTGATGCGGAACGTAAACCCAAAGTGATATTCCGTCTGCATCAGGTGTAAAAAATTCTTCCACCGGCTTGCCACCGCTATGACAGCGCTCTCTGTGATCGCCGCAAAGGCACCTACTCCCAGACGCAAAAGCACCAGCCGTATGGTTTTCCGAAATTCGGGATACCATCCGGCGATCAGCGCCATACCGTTGAGCACGGTCAGGGATACCAATACCTGAAATACATTGACCAGCGCAAACAAAAACCGGGGTACGATCCGAAGCCTGCCGTCAAGCCTCGGTATCAGCCCCAAAACATCAAAAGCCAGATAGGGAAGCAACACCAGCATCCAGCTGATCTGGCTCAGCAGAATCCCTCTGTGGATCAGATAAAGCCCTTCCGTACGACGATCCTTCATCACATTCTCCAACACCTGCAAAACAGCGCAGGCCCTGTTTTTTTCTTCTTATAAAATAATAAGCCGACGGCTGGGTAGTGTCAAGGAAATACCCGCCAAAAGGCCGCTTTGCCTTTCCTTTCAAAGTAAGGTATAATAGGCTCTGATCCACGAACTGACAAAGCCGGCTGTATCCGTTATTCCGGCCGGCCCTGCAAGAGGAACCCAAGATGACACAAACTACCCTTCCCAACGACTTTCTTCTTCGGATGAAGGCGCTTTTGCCCGATGCGTTTGACGCTTTTTGTAAGTCCTACGAAAGTCCCGCCTTCCACGGCGTTTTTCTGAATGCTCCGGCAGGATCCGGGGACGCTTCCTTAGAGCTTCTTGCAAAAAGCAATCTTACCTGCGAAGATCAGGTCCCTTGGGAGCAAAACGGCTATTACTATCATGAAGCGCTCCCCTTTGGGAAACACATTTTGCACGAGGGCGGCTTTTATTACATTCAGGAACCGAGCGCCATGGCACCTGCAAATCTTTTGGATCCAAGGCCCGGCGAAAGAATTCTGGATCTTTGCGCTTCTCCCGGCGGAAAGACCACCCAGATCGGGGTAAAGCTGCAGGGACGCGGGCTTTTGGTCTCCAATGAGATCCATCCCCAGCGCGCTGCGGTGCTGTCGGAAAATGTGGAGCGTATGGGACTGTCCAACGTGGTCGTCACAAATGCCGCGCCCGATGCGCTCTCTGCCAGGTTCCCTCTGTTTTTTGACAGGATCCTTGTGGATGCGCCCTGCAGCGGCGAGGGCATGTTTCGCAAAAACCCTGAGGCAGCGCTTCAGTGGAGCATGGAAAACGTACAGCTTTGCCGGGATCGTCAGGAAATGATCCTGTCCCATGCCGATCTGATGCTCTCTCCAGGCGGGTATCTTGCCTATTCCACCTGTACCTTTTCCGGGGAAGAAAATGAGGAGATGATCCTTCGCTTTTTAAACACCCATCCGCAGTATGAGGC
>JAILHW010000186.1 GCA_024695605.1 Lachnospiraceae bacterium
CTTTTGGAGGGCGGCAAAGAGCGCAGGATTCCGATCGGGGACAGACAGGTTCTGGTTTCCCTGATCGATAGGCCAAAGGGAGCGGAGCTTGCAAAAATCATCCCGAGAAAAAGATATACGAAATGGCTGGATTATGATAAAATAGACAGGTCTGCAGGGCTTCGGATGGCAAAGCGTTCGGACTGGCTGTATTTTGGAGGCGGTCATAAAAAGACGGCGAAGGAATGCTTTCAGGATGAAAAGCTTTCCGCTGAGCTTCGAAGCAGCCGGATCGTTCTGGCTGAGCAAGACCACATTCTGTGCTTTTTACCGGGAAGGACGGATGAAACCGTTCTGGTGACAGAGGCCACAGACAGGATCCTGCAGATCAGACTTTCCGATGAGATGGAAGGATCTTAAGGAAACAACGTAGCAGCAAAAAGTCATACCATAAAAAAGAAAGGTCGGAATACTATGGCAGATAAGCTGAGAGTGATGATCACAGAGGAAGAGATCGACAAGAGGATCAGAGAGATCGCAGACGAGATCAACAGAGAATACCGGGAGCAGGAGGTGCATCTGATCTGCGTACTCCGGGGCGGCAGCTTTTTTATGTGTGAGCTGGCAAAGCGGATCACCTGTCCGGTCACCCTGGACTTTATCGCATGCTCCAGCTACGGAAACGATACCAAATCCAGCGGTGTGGTCAGGATCGTCAAGGATCTGAGTGATTCCATCGTGGATAAGAACGTGATCGTGATCGAGGATGTGGTGGATACCGGAAGAACCCTGAATTATCTTCTGGATATGCTTCGCGACAGAAAGCCAAGGAGCCTGAAGCTGTGTGCACTTTTGGATAAGCCCAGCCGCAGGGTGGTGGAGGTTAAGACCGATTATATCGGTTTTACGATCCCGGATGAGTTTGTCGTGGGATACGGCCTGGATTATGCGCAAAGATACCGCAACCTTCCCTATATCGCTGTAATCGAGCCGCAGGCAGAGGAATAAGATCTTTGCATCATGCGGATTTCGTCATGAGACGGATCCGAAGTAAAAGAAAGACAGAAAGGGTTTACTATGAATACGCCAAAGAAACAAAGAAGTCTGGCGCCAAGCTTTATCATCATTTTGATCCTGCTGGCGGCAGCCCTCTGGATCTCCAGTATGAGACACAATGAAACGGGCTACAACTGGAGCGATTTTTCAGGGGATCTGAAGGAGGACAATATCAATTCGGCGGTCATCGCACCAAATGCCGAGGTACCGACGGGTGTGATCACCTTTTATCTGAAAAACGGAGCCACGGTGCAGCTGTTTTCCTCGGATATCACCAAGGTAGAGCAGATGCTGCAGGAGAAAAGCATTGTATATGTCATGCGTGATATGCCCAGTGAGAACTGGTTTTTGTATTACGTATTTCCCATGCTTCTGGTGTTCGTCCTGTTTGTATTTTTCTTCTCCATGATCAGTCCTCAGGGCACAGGCGGAGGCGGCGCCACCGGAAAGATGCTGAATTTCGGAAAATCCCGTGCCAGGATGACAGGAGCCGGAGAGGTGACCGTCACCTTCAAGGATGTGGCAGGACTGAAGGAGGAAAAAGAGGATCTCGAGGAGATCGTAGACTTTTTACGCGCACCTGCAAAATATACCAGAGTGGGTGCCAGGATCCCGAAGGGCGTTCTTTTGGAGGGCGCACCGGGAACCGGAAAGACGCTGCTTGCCAAGGCCATCGCCGGCGAGGCAAACGTGCCCTTTTTCTCCATTTCCGGATCGGACTTTGTGGAGATGTTCGTGGGCGTAGGTGCGTCCCGTGTCAGGGACCTGTTTGAGGAAGCCAAAAAGAACCATCCCTGTATCGTGTTCATCGACGAGATCGATGCGGTAGCAAGGCGGCGCGGAACCGGTATGGGCGGCGGCCATGACGAAAGAGAGCAGACCTTAAATCAGCTGCTGGTGGAAATGGACGGCTTCGGTGTCAATGAAGGGATCATCGTGCTGGCAGCCACCAACCGCGTGGATATCCTGGATCCCGCGATCCTGCGTCCCGGACGGTTTGACCGCAAGATCACCGTGGGAAGACCGGATGTGAAGGGCAGGGAGGACATTTTGAGGATCCACGCCAAGAATAAGCCCTTGGGCGATGATGTGGATCTGGTGCAGATCGCGCAGACCACAGCAGGCTTTACGGGTGCTGATCTGGAGAATCTGATGAACGAGTCCTCGATCCTTGCAGCAAAGGAGGATCGGGCCTATGTGATCGCAGAGGATGTGAAGAGAGCCTTTATCAAGGTGGGCATCGGTGCCGAGAAAAAAAGCCGCGTGATCTCCGAAAAGGAAAAGAAGATCACCGCCTATCACGAATCCGGACATGCCATCCTGTTTCATGTACTGCCGGATATGGATCCGGTCTATACGGTATCCATCATTCCTACAGGAGCCGGAGCAGCCGGCTATACCATGCCGCTTCCAGAGCGGGATGATATGTTCCTGACCAGGGGCAAGATGCTGCAGGATATTATGGTGGATCTTGGCGGCAGGATCGCAGAGGAGCTGATCTTCGAGGATATCACCACAGGCGCATCCAGCGATATCAAGAAGGCAACCCAGGTAGCCCGTAGCATGGTGACCAGATTCGGTATGTCCGAAACCATCGGTACCATCAACTATGAGGATGACAGCGACGAGGTCTTCATCGGACGTGACCTGGCCCATGCCAGAACCACGAGCGAGGCCGTTACGGCGCAGATCGATGCGGAGGTCAAACGCATCATCAGCGAATGCTACGAAAAAGCGAAGACGATCATCGAGCAGCATATGGATATTTTGCATGCCTCTGCCGCACTTTTGATGGAAAAAGAGCGGATCTCCAGGGAGGAATTCGAGGCCCTGTTTGAAAACTAGAGCCGGAGGCGCTGCATTTGCAATGGAAAAGCCGGCGGATGAGGCCGGAAGGGGCAAGGGCGTTGTGCAGAATATATAACGGAAACTGTAAAGAAACGGATTTGTTAGACAAATCCGTTTTCCTTTGTGAAAAATAGCCAAAAGATTTATACGTTTGTTGTGAAATTTGTGAAAAATGAAAATAGACAGATAGGAGGGGCTCTGCTATTATACACTTGTAACCCCCCAATACATTACATAGTTTTTGCTATACCCCATAAGAAGAAATACCTTCTCAGAAAGACCGGCTGATCCCCAGCCGGTCTTTCGCGTGGAAGGTGTTTTTTTGTTGTGTTGTTTTCTGGCCGATGTATGATATGATAATAGGGTCAACAGGTAGAAAACCGGGAGTTATGATCAGGAGCAGAAGATATGTTGAAGGTATTCTTGGTGGAAGATGAAGTGGTGATCCGTGAGGGGATAAAGAACAGTATCGACTGGAAGGCGCGCGGATATGATTTCTGCGGAGAGGCCAGCGACGGTGAGGTGGCCTATTCGATGATCGCGCAGCTTCGGCCCGATATCGTGATCACGGATATCCGGATGCCATTTATGGACGGACTTGAGCTGTCCAGACTGATCAAGCAGGAGCTGCCGGAGACCCAGATCATCATTCTGTCCGGTTACAATGAATTTGAATATGCCAAGGAAGGGATCCGCATCGGGATCTCGGAGTATCTGTTAAAGCCCGTCAGCGGCCAGGAGCTGTTGGAGCATGTGGACCAGGTGGCGGAAAAGATCCTGGAGAAGCGCCGCGAGGAAGAGCTCTTTGAGACCTACAGGCGTGAGATGGAGGAAAAGCATCTGCAGGATCGCAGCATGTTCCTAAAGGAGCTGGTATCCGGCAGAAGATCCGCCGGCGAGCTGCTGTCTATGGCAACGGAGCAGGGCATCGGCCTGTCAGCACCCTGGTACAATTTTATTCTGGTCAAATATGCCTCCGAGCACCAGAGCAGCGATGAGGCCTTTTCCGGAACGATCGTCGGCATTGAGGAGAAGCTGCATCAGCTTGAGGATGCGGACAGTCTTCTGTGCTTTGACCGGAATCTGGAGGGAATGGCCTTTTTGGTAAAGGCGGAGAGCAGTGAAAGGCTTGCCGAGCTGACAGAGCAGTCCGTTGGTGCCATGACAGCGCTCTTTACCCCCTATTCCTACGTAACCTATTTTGGCGGGATCGGAGAGGCGGTCAACAGGCTTACGGAGCTTCCGCAGTGCTTCGAGAGCGCCCAGAGGGCATTTGCCTATAGGTATCTGATCAACGAAAACAGGTTCCTTCGCTTTGATCAGCTTGACAGCGTTTCCGATGTGGGAAAGGAAGGCTTTGACATTGACAGGGTCGATACCAAGCTGGTATCCCGTGCGAAGCTCGAGGAGTTTCTGCGTCTCGGGGATGACCGGGAGACGGTCTATTTTGTGGAGGAATTTTTCAGGAAATTCGGTGAGGACGTGCTGGGCTCCTTGATGTTTCGTCAGTATCTGATGATGGATACTTATTTTTGCGTAGCCGATTATGTGGAAGGCCTGCGGGAGGGCGAAAAGGAAAAGGTGGAAAAGATCGACCTTTCCCGGATGTCCCTGCAGAGCGTGGAGCAGGCCAGAGCCTATATGATCCGGATCCTTTCCGCAGCGGTCAAGCTTCGGGAGGAAAACGCCACGGGGCGCTACCGGGATGTGGTTGGCGAGGTGGAGCGCTATATCATGGAGCAGTATGCCAATGAGGAGCTTTCCCTGAACCTCATTGCCTCTCATGTCAACTTTTCCCCGAACCATTTAAGTACGATCTTCAGCCAGGAAACCGGACAGACCCTGATCAAGTATCTGACGGACTTTCGGATGAACAAGGCCAAGGAACTTTTGAAGGGAACCGGAAAAAAATCCAGCGAGATCAGCCAGGAGGTGGGCTATAAGGATCCCCACTATTTCTCCTATCTGTTTAAGAAGACTCAGGGCATGACACCGACGCAGTTCCGCGGAGGGAAATCGGAAGAGGAGAGCTGATGCATGATCAATCGAATCAGAAAAATCTACAACAGCTCTACTCTGGCGGCCAAGATCCGCTTTTCCTACTTTCTGATCTTAATGCCGATGCTGCTGTTTTCCGTGATCCTGTTTTTCCAGATCAGGATCAATAACAACAGGTTTCAGGACATGGTACAGTCCGTAACCCAGGCCAGCCAGTTCAACCTGGATTTCAAAAAGGATTTTGACTACGAGACCTATCTGCTCATTGTCGGAAACAAAAGCGTGGAGGAGTCCGAAATGGGCGCTCTTTTGTCGCAGGCCGGCAATGTGGTCAGCCAGCTGGAGCAGATGGCAACGGATGAAGAGGACCTGGAGCAGCTGAAGGTTGTCAAAAAATACATCAGTAACCTGGCCCGCTACAAGGATCAGATCGAGCAGAATCTGAAGGAGGGCGAAAAATACGAGGAGAATATGATGATCTGGGAAAACGACGTCCAGATCGTTACCAGCCTTCTGCGTGAGGAGTTTGTGGCCTATACCTATTCCGAAGCCCAGAAGCTGGAGGCCTCCAGAAGGGAATATGAGAGCCTGGCCTCCAGAATGGCAGTGGGCGGTATCGTAACGCTCCTCCTTCTTCTCGGAGTTTTGTTCGTGATCAGCTACTTTATTCCCCGTACCATCACCAGTCCCATCGAATCCCTCTCCAAAGTCACGGACCAGATCGCAAACGGAGATCTGTCTGTGCGCTCCGAGGTGGGCGGCGGCCCGGAGGTGACGGCGCTGCAGGAATCCGTCAACGGAATGCTGGATCAGATCAACGAGCTGCTGGGCCAGATCACCGAGGAGCAGATCCGGCTTCGAAAGGCCGAATTTCAGCTGCTGCAGTCGCAGATCAATCCGCACTTTCTCTACAATACCTTAGATGCCATCATCTGGCTTGCGGAGGCGGGAAACAGGGAGCAGGTGGTCAGCATGGTAAAGAGTCTGTCGGACTTTTTCAGGACCTCCTTAAATCAGGGACGCGATATCATTCCCCTGCGGGATGAGCTGTCCCATGTACGCAGCTATCTGCAGATCCAGCAGGTGCGCTATCAGGATATTCTGACCTATGAGATCGACGTGGAGGAATCCCTGCATGACTATCTCATCCCGAAGATCACGATCCAGCCTCTCGTGGAAAATGCCCTGTATCACGGGATCAAGAACCGAAGAGGCGGCGGCAGCATACGGATCGTGGGCAAAAGAGCAAAGGACTGCTTCTATATAGAGGTGATCGATAACGGCGCCGGCATGAACGAGGAGCGCCTTTTGCAGGTACAAAGCGGGATCCACAGCCGCCGGGAGCAGGAAAAGGAGATCTTCGGCCTTTACAATGTAAATGAAAGGATCCGTCTGCATTTCGGACCGCCCTATGGAATCTCCATTGAAAGTCAGGAAAATGAGGGCACGACAACCAAAATATGTTTGCCTTATAAAACGGAAGATCAGGAAGGATGAAGATAATAAACTTTTATCAAAAAAAATCCAACCTGATCTTTTCTCGTCCATAAATAATCAACTTCTTTGCAAGGAATCTCTATGGAATTTCCCATTTTTCCCCTGTAAGATGGTATCATCACAAGTCAGTCCAAGAGGACGCACCATTAAGGGAGGATTACATTATGAAGAAAAAACTTTTGGCAGTTTTGATGTCAGCAGTTATGGTAGTTTCACTGACTGCTTGCGGTGGCTCCGCTCCCGCAGCTTCAGGCGACGCAGCTCCTGCTGCAGATTCCGGTGATGCTGCACCTGCTGCAGATTCCGGCAGCTCAGGCGACCTGATCAAGGTTGGTATCATCAACAACGATCCCAACGAGTCCGGATATCGTACCGCAAATGATAAGGATCTGAAGGAAATGTTCACAAAAGAGAACGGCTACGATGCTTCCTTCGCATACAGCTTAAAGAACGATGAGCAGATCACGGCAGCTCAGAAGTTCATCACCGACGGCGTTGATTATCTGCTTCTTTCTGCAGCTGATACCGCAGGCTGGGATACCGTTTTGAAGGACGCTCAGGATGCAGGCATCCGCGTGATCCTCTTCGACCGTACCATCGACGCTCCGGACAGCCTCTATGAAGCTTCCATCGTTTCCGATATGGCAAAAGAAGGCCAGACCGCAGTTGACTGGCTTGCAGGCCAGAACCTTCCTGAGTACAACGTGATCCACATTCAGGGTGTTATGGGTAGTGCAGCTCAGCAGGGACGTTCCGGCGCTCTTGATACCAAGGTTGCTGCAGAGTCCAACTGGAACATCGTTACCCAGCAGACCGCTGAGTGGAACGCAGAGAAGGCACAGCAGATCGTTCAGTCCGTTATCGACGCAGGTACTCCTTTTAACGTAATCTACGCTGAGAATGACGATATGGCTAAGGGTGCTGTTGCAGCACTTGACAAGGCAAACATCTCTCACGGCGTTGGCAAAGACGTAGTCGTTATGGGCTTTGACTGCAACAAGTGGGCTCTGGAAGAGCTGCTGAACAAGAACTGGAACTATGACGGACAGTGCAATCCTTTCCAGGCTTCCTACATCGACGAGATCATCAAGACCATCGAGAGCGGCGGCACTGTTTCTCAGAAGACCATCATCATGGATGAGAAGGGCTTTGATGCTTCCTCCATCACCCAGGAAGATGTTGACAAGTACGGTATCTAAGATACGATCATTACAATTTCCACTCAATACAAGGTAAGGAGAGGGCGCGGCTTAGCATATTCTGGGCCGCGCTTTTTCCGAAAAGAAAGCAGGTACGTTAAAGGAGGGAACAGGCTTTGAACGAACAATCCGTGTTGGAGATGAGAGGGATCTATAAAAGCTTTCCCGGTGTCAAAGCACTTCAGAATGTGGATTTTACATTAAGAGAGGGTGAGATCCACGCACTGATGGGAGAAAACGGTGCCGGAAAATCGACGCTGATCAAGGTGCTAACAGGCGTATACAGCAAGGATGAAGGAGATATTTTTCTAAAGGGGATCGAGAATGCGGTTGTGATCCATTCTCCCCAGGATGCCCAGAAGGTCGGGATCAGTACGGTGTATCAGGAGATCACACTGTGCCCCAATCTGACGGTGGCGGAAAATATGTTCATCGGACGTGGCACAGGCGTCATACAGGACTGGAAGAATATGAATAAGGATGCGGACAAGATCCTGATGTCTTTGGGGATCCCGGCAGTTTCCACACAGCAGCTTGCATCCTGCTCTCTGGCGGTTCAGCAGATGGTAGCCATTGCCAGAGCCGTGGATATGGATTGTAAGGTGCTGATCCTGGATGAGCCTACCTCTTCCCTTGACGAACAGGAGGTACAAAAGCTCTTCGGTCTGATGAGGGATCTGAAGAAGAAGGGCGTCGGCATCATCTTTGTAACGCACTTTCTGGATCAGGTTTACGAGGTCTGTGACAGGATCACGGTGCTTCGTGACGGACAGCTGGTGGGTGAATATGAGATCAAGGATCTGCCGAGAGTCAAGCTCGTAGCCAAGATGCTCGGAAAAGAGATGGATGATATGTCCGATATCAAGTCCGATGCAAAAACCTACGAGGCGAAGGATAAGTCCGATGTCGTATTTGAGGCAAAGGATCTGGTATCGGATGCGGGGATCCGCCCCTTTGATTTCCATATCGAAAAGGGCGAGGTCAACGGCTTTACCGGACTTTTGGGCAGCGGACGTTCCGAGTGCGTAAGGGCGATCTTCGGCGCTGACCGCGTTCTGGGCGGAGAAGTAAAGAAGAACGGAAAGCCCATTAAGATCAGTAAACCCATTGATGCCATGAAGAACGGGATCGCCTATCTTCCGGAGGATCGGAAGGTGGATGGTATCATCGGTGATCTTTCCGTGAGGGAAAATATCATTTTGGCCTTACAGGTCATGAAGGGATTCTTTAAACCCTTTACAAAAGCGCAGGCTTATGCTTTTGCAGAGGAATATATCAAGGCACTGAATATCAAGACAGCATCTGCGGACACACCGATCAAATCTTTGTCCGGCGGAAACCAGCAGAAGGTGATCCTGGCCAGATGGCTTTTGACCCATCCCGATTATCTGATCCTGGATGAGCCTACCCGCGGTATCGATGTAGGTACCAAGGTGGATATTCAGAAGCTTGTATTGAAGCTGGCTTCGGAGGGAATGAGCATTACCTTTATCTCCTCCGAAACGGATGAGATGCTGCGAACCTGCTCCAGACTGATCGTTATGAGAGACCGGAAGGTAGTAGGAGAGCTGAAGGGTGATGAGCTGACCCAGGGTAAGATCATGAGTACAATTGCCGGAGGTGAAAACGGATGAGTTCGGAAACCAAGATACAAACCAGAAAAGTAAAAGGAGGAAGCATCTTCCGCAACCAGATCTTTATCCCGGTTGCAGCGCTTCTGCTGTTGGCTCTGTTCAACCTCATCGCAGATCCTTCCTTCTATAAGATCACGCTGGGATATAACAGCACCGGCGATCCGGTTCTTTCCGGATATTTGATGACGATCCTGGACTACGGTTCGGAGCTTGCGATCCTTGCCATCGGTATGACGCTGGTAACGGCTGCCTCCGGCGGACAGGATATCAGTGTGGGTGCGGCCATCGCCATCGCGGGATCCGTGATCCTGAGAGTGCTCTGCGGTCATGATTCCAGACCGGAAACCCTCCAGGCACCGATCATCGTGGCATTTTTGGTAGCCTGCGTGGTGGCTATGCTCTTTGGTGCCTTTAACGGCGCGTTGGTTGCCTACTTTAAGATACAGCCCATGGTAGCGACCCTGATCCTGTTTACGGCAGGCCGTTCCATCGCAGCCTGGATCAACAACAATGAGCTTCCGATCATCTCGGATCCTTCCTTTGCGATCTATGGCGGATTCATTCCGGGAATTCCCATCCCGACACCGTTCTTCATCGCCATGATCTGTGTGGTGATCACGATGCTGGCACTCAAGTTCACTAATCTGGGACTTTATACCCAGGCAGTCGGTATCAATGAAAGCTCCTCAAAGCTGAACGGTCTGAATCCGGCCTTTATCAAGTTTTTAAGCTTCGTGCTCCTGGGCCTTTGCGTGGCTGTTGCGGGTCTGATCAAGGTCAGCCGCCTGTCCTCCATCAATTATTCGGTCATCGCAAAGGATATCGAAATGGATGCCATTTTAGCAGTGGCCCTGGGCGGCAACTCCCTCGGCGGCGGTAAGTTCAACATGCTGGCATCCATCCTCGGAGCGTATGTGATCCAGTTTCTGACCACAACGCTGTACAAGTTCAACGTACAGTCCGATGCACTTCCGGCCTATAAGGCAGTTGTCGTGATCGCACTCGTTGTCATGAGTACGCCGAAGGCCAGAGAGTTTATGAGCAAGATCGGAAAGAAACTGAAACCGGCAGAAAGGAGTGTGGCATAAGATGAAATCTGCAAAAAAGTTTAAGCTTTCGAATATGTCGGATACCAATCTCCTTCTGACCATCACCATTGTGGTATTCTTCCTGATGTATATCGGGGCGATGCTCTTCCAGGGGAAAGGCTTTTTGAAGGCACAGACCTTCTTTAACATCCTAAATGCCAATGCGGCGCTGATCATTACGGCCTGCGGTATGTCGCTGGTTATGATCACCGGCGGGATCGATATCTCCGTCGGCGGTGTGGCAGCCCTTGTCAGCATGTGCTGTGCCGTCTATCTGGACTATCATGGCGGCAATGTATTCGGTGCGGTTCTGATCGCGCTGGGCATCGGACTTGCCTTCGGCATCGTACAGGGACTTTTGGTAGCATACCTCGATATCCAGCCCTTCATCGTATCCCTGGCGGGTATGTTCTTTGCCAGAGGTATGACCACCATCGTAAATACGGCACCCTTTAACGTAGCCAATGAAGCGTTCATCGCTGTGAAGGAAACCAGAGTGACCGTACCGGGCTTTGGGTCCTACAATAAGCTTGGGAAATACGTACCGGCCTATGTGGAGATCGGCGTGATCGTAGCCCTTCTGGTAGTCATCCTGTTGTTCTGCATGCTTCGCTATATGAAGGTCGGCCGCAATTTCTATGCAGTCGGCGGAAACAGCCAGAGCGCGCTGATGCTGGGTATCAATGTGCGCCGGACCCGGTTTTTATCCCATCTGATCTGCTCTCTTTTAGCAGGTGTCGGCGGATTTGTATACTTTATGCATGTAGGATCCGGTTCTGCCTCCCATGCCATGGGAATGGAAATGAATGCCATTGCATCTTCCATAATTGGTGGTACAATGTTAACAGGCGGTGTCGGCAATATCATCGGAACCTTCTTCGGTGTGCTGTCCCTGTCAACGATCCAGAACATTGTATCCTCCGCCGGTCTTGATCAGGCCTGGTGGACGGGAATCACCATAGCCGCTATGCTTTGTATCTTCCTGGTAGTACAGAGTGTGGTTATGGCAAGGAAGAAAAAGGCATTGGGATGAATGGTTTAAAATCGATTGTAAAGCACCTTGAAAAGGGTGTTATGGTAATAGCAGCAGCGGCCGTCAGTATGTTTATACTGACGGCCTGTTCTGCGTCCGGGCAGTCCCCGGTAAAGGATTCCTCCCCGGAGGCAGAGACCGAAGGGGAAAAAGAGGCAGACGCAGACAAAAGCGCAGATCAGCTGGTGGTAGTGGGCTTTTCCCAGCTGGGTGCGGAATCCGATTGGAGAAGCGCCCATTCCCAGTCCATCCGCTCAGAGCTGACCCCGGAAAACGGGTTTCAGCTGCTCTTTGAGGACGGTCAGCAAAAACAGACCAACCAGATCATGGCCATCCGAACCTTTATCCAGAGGGAGGTGGATGCGATCGCCCTTGCTCCCGTGACAGAGTCCGGGTGGGATTCGGTGCTGTCGGAGGCAAAGGAAGCGGGGATCCCCGTGATATTGGTGGATCGCAGGGTGGATGTCTCGGATGAGAATCTGTTCGAATGCTGGATCGGTTCCGACTTTGAACTGGAGGGGAAAAAAGCCACACAGTGGCTGCATCAATATACCGAGTCCATCGACTATCCCCAGGATCAGCTGCATGTGGTGAATATCCAGGGAACCATCGGCTCCAGTGCACAGATCGGCCGGAGCAAAGGGCTTCGACAGGCCTGCGATCGGTATGGCTGGGATCTGATGCAGGAGGTCTCGGGAGAGTTCACCCAGACCAAGGGGCGCGAGGTGATGGCCTCCCTTCTTCGGCTGTATCCGGATCTGAACGTGGTCTATTGCGAAAACGACAATGAGGCACTGGGTGCCATTGAGGCCATTGAGACTGCCGGCAGAGAGCCGGGGCTGGATCTTTTGGGCGGACAGATCCTGATCCTGTCTTTTGACGGAATGAATCCGGAAGCCCTGCAATATGCCAGGGAGGGCAAGATCGCCTGTATCGCCGAGTGCAATCCCCAGCATGGAAAACGTCTTGCGGATGTGATCCGCCGGATCAGGGAGGGAAAGCAGCCGGAGAAATATTCCTATGTGGAGGAAGAGATCTTCTCAGGCTGTGATGCGATCAAAACCCTGACAGTGGATGGAAAGGAATATCCGGTCACCCTGCTGCAATGACAATGGGTCGATCCGCTTTATAACCGGCTGCGTTCGCAAAGGGCGCAGCTTTTTCATCCCCGATCCTCGATGTATTCAAAATATTCCGTATCACTTGCAAAAAGTCTGTAGGTTCCGTTCACATATCCCATATATCCGTCTGCTACGTAGTATCCTTTCATCATAAACTCCTCTCTGTATATCGCATTCTATTGGTATCCGGTTTTGGCAGGTGAGCCGGTCCTCCGGCTGCCTGTCCTGTGTCCTGTGTTTCTGTCTAAACTATAAACCCTGATAAGTACAATAAAACGCCCTTTTGAGAACAGATTTTCGATTTTTGTAAAACTTTTCATTTTTTTCTCCTTGTGATATAGTGAAATGGCACAAAGCTGCGAAGCAGGCAGATCTTTGTAAAGCATACAAGACTGGGAAAGGCAGTGGGATCTATGACAGAGACACAGACAAAAACCATAGAAGGTCTGGTAGAAGAGCTTTTGGAAAGCTATCAGAAGGGCAAATACATCGATAAGGTCAGTACCTATGAGTATCCGGATGAGGAAGTGATTCGTCAGATCCTGGATCATCTGAAGCGGATCATATTGCAGGGCTTTTATAAGAGCGGCAATTACAAGGTTTTGACCATCAAGACACCGCTTGCCACATTGATCGAGGATGTGACCTGGAATCTTTCCAGACAGATCGCCATCGTGTGCAAGTACAATGCGGACTGCGGCTGCGGATCAGAGCAGGAGATTTCGGACAGGGCTATGGATCTGACGCTTCAGTTTTTAAAGACGCTGCCGAGGATCCGGGAATATGTGGAGACCGATGTGGAGGCCTTTTATGAGGGCGATCCCGCGGCCTATAATAAGGACGAGATCATTTACTGCTATCCGGGGCTGCAGGCGATTTTGACCTACAGACTGGCCCATGAGCTGCAGGTGCTGGGCGTTCGTCTGATCCCCAGGATCATGACGGAGATGGCGCATTCCCTGACGGGGATCGATATCCATCCGGGTGCACAGATCGGAAAATATTTCTTTATCGACCACGGGACCGGTATCGTTGTGGGGGAAACCACGCGGATCGGTGAGCATGTGAAGGTCTATCAGGGTGTGACGCTGGGCGCACTTTCCACCAAGGGCGGACAGAGCCTGAAGGGAAAGAGAAGACATCCGACGATCGAGGATAACGTCACGATCTATTCCGGGGCTTCGATCCTGGGCGGTGAGACCGTCATCGGCGAGGGCGCCGTGATCGGCGGCAACACCTTTATCACAGGCTCCATTCCCAAGGGGGCAAAGGTGAGCTTGAAAAACCAGGAGCTGGCCGTTCATCTGCCGGGGCAGAGTGAAGAGACCAGGGATCTGAAAGTGGAATTTGAGTGAGCACGAAGAAAAATGCAAGAACCGCCGGATACGGCGGTTCTTTTGATTTATGAAATGTGATAACTGATTTATTTCGAAGCAGGAAAAGAAGAGATGATCACATGGTTTTTAACAGTTTGCGATCGACCTTGCCGTTTTTGGTAAGGGGAAGCTGCTCAAGGTAGCGGAACCGGTTGGGGATCATATATTCCGGCAGCTTTTTTTTCAGCTGCTCGATGATGGCTTTCTGATCTTCACATCCGGTATAAAAGGCGATGAGACGGTATTTTTCCTCATCATAAATGCAGCAGGCCTGCTGTACCTGGTCAAGGGCATTGATGCAGCGCTCGATCTCCTCAAGCTCGATCCTGTGGCCGTTGTGTTTGATCTGGAAATCCTTGCGTCCGGCAAAATACAAAAGCCCCTCATGATAGTAAGCCAGATCTCCGGTGCGATAGACGCGGACAGAATTTCCGCCGGCATCCGGATACTGTATGAAGGCACGGTCTGTTGCCTCCGGATTATGATAGTAGCCGATGGCAAGGCCGCTTCCGCTGACGCAAAGCTCGCCGGTAACGTCCTCCTGATCGGGGGTAATGAGGTTGTCAGTTTCATCCAAAAGCAGGATCTGCTTGCCTGGATAGGCCGTTCCGATGGGGATCTTTTCCCCGGGGGCATAGTCCTTGTCGATGATATGATAGGTGCAGTTGCAGGTGATCTCCGTGGGGCCGTAAAGATTGACAAATAAGGCATCCGGATATTGCGCCTTCCAGTCCGCAAGATGCTTGGCAGGCATTTCCTCTCCGCTGAAGAGGATCTTGTTGATGCAGGGCGGAACCTTGTATAAAAACATATGCAGACGGTTCAAAAGGACCAGGGCGGATACGGCCCAGATCAGCGTTGTGACCTTGTGCTCACAAAGCATATCCATCACCTGATTGGGGAAGCGGAAATAAGCCGTCGGAATGATCACAAGGGTAGCACCGGTTTTGATGGCGCTGAAGATATCCTTGACGGAAACATCAAAATCAAAGGGTGCCTGGTTGCCGATGACATCCTCGTCTGTGATGGAAAACAGATCCGTAAAGGCATCGATAAAAGCGATGACGGAGTCGTGTCCCACCAGAACGCCTTTGGGGATCCCGGTGGATCCGGAGGTGAAATTGCAATACAAAGGGGCTGCCGGATCCTGGCTGTTTCTGATCTCGGAGAGGGCCTTTGGCAGAGAAAAAGAAGGCGTCTTAAGCCCGGACCGGGACTGGGACGTTTCTTGTATGTCCGCCGCAGCAGCCGACCGCAGGGCATCTGCCATCAGAACCGTACCGGTATAGCCGGCTTCCCTGAGCTTATCTGCATATTCCGGCAGGGTGATCACCACCCGGGGCGTAAGAACGGACAGCTGTCGTTGGATCCGGTCTGCGGGAAACCCGGGATCGATGAGAGAGTAGAAGCCTCCTGCGTAGGTAATGGCAAAAAACATCTGCAATGTGCAGACGCTTTTTTTCATCATAACGGCCACAGCCGCTCCCGGCTCGATCTGTGAGGTTAAGGAAAGACCGGCCTGCTGTGAGACGTTTAAAAGCTTCTCATAGGTGCAGCTTTCCTGATCGTCAATGACTGCGGTTTTGGATCCGAAGGATCCGGCAGAGTGCTCTAAGTATTCCAAAACATTTTTCATAGGGTTTTCATCTCCTGACGGGTTCAAAATGAGATCGCCGCAAATTTGCAGCCCCTATATTATAGTACTTTGCAGCGCTGTCCACAATGTTTTTCGTGCAATCGATGCGGGACCTTACCCGATCGGAATGCGGAATGGCCGGCCGGATACTTTTTTTCTATGCTGCCGGACATTTTTGTGATATACTCAAAATGGTATTTTGTTGATTTGTAAAAAAGAGGTTGTATGTATGTACTATTCCGCTATCGGACTGGTTGCTTTGCTGGTCCTTTTGATCGAGAATCAGGACATTCTTCTAAGGCGCAATGATGCGTTTGACAAGCCCTCCTGGACGACGTACAGGCACTTTCTGTATGTGGTACTGATCTATTATGTATCGGATATTCTGTGGGGGATCATCGAACAGCAGAAAATGCCCAAGCTGTTGTTTGTCGATACCTCCCTGTATTTTACGGCGATGGCAGTGGGTGTCTGGTTCTGGACCGAGTATGTCATTTTGTATCTGGAGGAAGAAAACGGCTTTGGCAGGTTCTTTACCGCAACGGGAAAGATCATGGCCTGTCTGGTGCTGTTTCTGACCGTCGTCAATTTCTTTGTACCGGTCTTTTTCACGGTGGATGAAAACTGTGTGTATCATGCGCTGGCCGTTCGCTTCGGGGTGCTGATCGTACAGATCCTGCTGCTTCTTACGATCTCTATTCACGCAATGCACTCGATCATGCGAAAGCAGACCGAGGAGGGGAAAAAGAAGCGCTGTCGTACCATAGCGTTGTTTGGCCTGATTATGGTATGCTTTATGTTCATGCAGATCTGGTTTGCCTATCTGCCGATGTATGCCATTGCCTATATGCTGGGAACCTGTCTTTTGCGCAGCTTTGTCATCGGAACGGAAAAGGAAGAATTCAGAGCTTCCCTGCAGCAGGCACAGAAGGTCAGCGAAATGAGAAAGTCCATCACTTCACTATTGGACAACATGCCTGCTCTGAGCTTTTATAAGGATGCCGAAACGGGCGTCTATCTTGCCTGCAACCAGGCTTTTGCGGAGTATGCCCATAAATCGCACCCGGAGCAGGTTGTGGGACTGACGGATGCGCAGATCTTTGACCAGGGTACGGCAAGCCATTTCGTAGAGGATGACAGAATGGCGCTTTCCATGGATGAGCCCTATGTCTTTTTTGAGGATGTACCGGATGCAGTGGGAAGCAGGAGACAGTTTGAAACCACCAAGCTGAAATTTTATGATGAAAGCGGCAGGCTCTGTCTTTTGGGAATGAGTCGGGACGTTACGGATATGGTCCGGGTGCAGCGTGAAAACGATATGACAAAGGATGCCTATGAGGAGGCCAAAAAGCAGAGTGTGATCTTTACCCACATTGCCCAGACACTGGCTGACAGTTATGTGGATCTGTATTACATCAATCTGGAGAGCGGAACCTTTATCGATTATCAGAAGGATGAGAGTTCCGGCAGATTGAAGGAGGTCAGCAGAGGAGAGGACTTCTTCAATCCCCAAAGCATCCTGGAGGAGCTGAAGGTGGAGCCGTCGGATCAGGAGCTGGTGGTCAAAAGTCTTGACAAAGAAACGCTGATCGATACCCTGAACCGGAATAAGACCTTCCTGGTCATCTACAGAAGAATGACGGATGAGGATGCTGTTTATGTCAGCCTGAAGGCTGCCAGGATGAAGGATGACGAGCGGTTCATCATTCTCGGCGTGACCAATGTCAACGAAGAGATGAGAGAGCGCCAGACGGCTGAGAGGATCAAGGAGGAGCATATCGCCTATACCCGTCTGAACGCACTTGTGGGAGACTTTTTAAGCGTTCATGTGGTCGTACCGGAAACGGGACGTTACCGGGAGATCAGTGCGACGCAGAGCTTTGACGGATTTGAGCTTCCGAAGGAGGGAGAGGATTTCTTTGAGAGGGCCAGAGAATACGGTAAACAGATTGTCTGTCCCGAGGATCAGGACCGTTTTTTGGCCAGAATGACCAGGGAAGAGGTATTGTCCGAGGTACAGGACAAGGGCACCTTCTCCATGACCTATCGCCTGATGATGGGCGGCCGGCCGAACTATGTGCAGCTGAAGGCGGCTATGGTCGAGGAAAAGGACGGGCCGAGGCTGATCGTCGGGACGCATGATATCGATGCCATGGTGCGTCAGGAAAGAGCCTATGAGCAGCGCCTGGCCCAGGCCCAGAACATGGCCAATATTGATGCGTTGACGGGGATCCGCAACAAGCATGCCTATCAGAATGAGGAGGAGCGTCTGGATCGTGAGATCGAGGATTCTCCGGATGCGGAATTTGCCATCGTGATCCTGGATGTCAATGATCTGAAGAATGTGAACGATACAAAGGGACATCAGGCCGGAGACCGGTACCTGAAGGATGCCTGCAAGGTCATCTGTGATATCTTTTGCCACAGTCCGGTATTTCGCGTGGGCGGAGACGAATTTGCGGTGATCGCCCAGGGAGAGGATTATACCGGGATCGAGGATCTGATCGAAAAGGTGGATCGTCACAATCAAGAAGCGCTTCAAAGCGGAGGCGTTGTGATCGCCTGCGGTATGGCCCGGTATGAAAGCGCCGAAAATGCGGCTACGGTCTTTATGCGGGCGGATAAGAAGATGTACGAGAACAAGAGTCGGTTAAAGGAGAGTCAGAAAAAGCTCCATGAAGAATAGACAAGATGATCATCGGGCGGCCATCGAAAAGATGGGCTGCCCCTTCTACCTGTATGACGAAACGCTGCTGTCGCAAAGGATCGAAACGATCCGCCGTGCTCTGCCGGGGATCGGCGTTTGCTTTGCGATGAAGGCGGCACCTGCTCTGGCAGGAGTGATAAAAGAGCGTGTGGACAGACTGGAGGTCTGCTCGACGGGTGAATATGCCATCTGCTTTGAGAAGAAGGTCGCGCCGGAAAAGATCCTGGTCTCCGGGGTAAACAAATCCGAAGAAAGCCTTCGGTGGACTGTGGACAGGCTGCGGGACCGGGGAAGCTATACCATTGAATCGGAGCACCATTTTCAGCTGCTCGATGCAATGGCTGCGGAGCTTGGATCAAAGCTTAGCTGTTACATCCGGCTCTCGAGCGGCAACCAGTTCGGCGTGGACCGAAAGACGCTTTTGCAGCTTTGTGAAAAGGTCATAGCTTCACCGCACCTTGAGCTTGCAGGGATCCATTATTTTTCCGGAACCCAGAAAACGATCAAACGGATCGAAAAGGAGCTGTGTGAGCTGGCGGCGTACGGGCAGGAGCTGCAGCAGCGTTTGGGAAGAGAGCTGTCTTTGGAATACGGACCCGGTCTTTCGGTCAACTGCTTTTACAAAGGGCAGGATGGTCTGCAGCAGAAATCTGCATCTGCCGCACAGGAGGCGATCCTGCAGGAGGCGGCAGACTGCGAGGAGCAGCTGCGCGAGCTTGGCAGGATCCTGGAAGAGACAAGGATCCGCGAGGTGTTTGGTGATATCACATTTGAATACGGCCGTTTTCTGGCAGCCTCCTGCGGGTTCTATTTTAGCCGGGTGGCAGATCTGAAAACAACAGAGGGTGTCAACTATGCCATCTTGGACGGCGGCCTTCACCAGATCACCTACTTTGGCAGCATGGCAGGGATGAAGCTGCCCTATATCGATGCGATCGATGGGAGTACTTACGAGCTGAAGCAGGATGCCGAAAAAAGCGACTATCTGCTGGCAGGGTCTCTTTGCTCCGCCAATGACGTGCTGGTACGAAAGGCCGCATTGCCCGCACTTTCCATCGGGGATATCCTGCGGTTTTCGTTAGCGGGGGCTTACTGCAGTACAGAGGGTATCTCCTTGTTTCTGACCAGAGATCTTCCGGCACTTGCACTCCTTTCGGAAGATCACGCCATAGAGCCGCTGAGAGGACATATCGGAACCGGCAGACTGAATGCGCCAAATCAGCAGGATCCCGGTTTTTTACCATACAGTTATTATTGAATGCTTTGCCTCATCTTATTTGGCAAAGAGCTCATACATTGAAACTGAAACAGAAGGAAAGGAAGGAGAAAAGAACATGGAGAAGATTTTTGAGATTTTGGAGGATATCATTCCCGGAGAGGATTATGAAAACAGCACATCTTTGGTAGATGATAACATTCTGGATTCCTTTGCGGTGCTTTCGCTTGTGACAGCCCTGGAGGATGAATATGGGATCATGATCTCCCCCTCGGAGCTTGTCCCTGCTAACTTTAACTCGGCAGCCGCCATCCTGGAAATGGTAAACCGCCTTTCGGAGGAGTGATTCCGAAAGACGGTTTTTTGTCATCTGTATTCATCTGTATATAGCTGCGGACCTATCAATCCTTCCGCTTATCTCCCCAGAAAAACAGGGCAATGGTACCCGGACCGGTATGACTTCCGATGGTGGTGCCGATGGTGAAATGCTCCACCTTTCCGTTCAGCTTCGGCAGGCCCGCTTCGATCAGATCGGAAAGGGCCTTCGCATCCTCAGGGCAGTCGGAATTGGAAATAAAGCATTTTTCACTGTAGTTTTCCCGGTCCTTGACAAGATCCTTCATGATCTTCCATACGGTCTGGATGGCCTTGCTCTTGCCACGGATCTTATACCGGGAAACCAGCCGTCCCAGGGGATCCACTTCGATGATGGGGCAGATGTTCAGCAGTCCGCCGACCACACCCGCAGTCTTGGAAACACGTCCGCCGCGGATCAGATAGGTCAGATCCGTGGTCACTACCCAGTGATTGATCTCCTGCTTGTGCTCCTCGGTCCAGGCTGCCAGTTCCTCGATCCCCATTCCCTCATCGCGAAGGTCTGCCAGCTTATCCATCAAGAGGCCATAGCCGGAAGATGCGGAGAGGGAGTCAACGACGATCAGCTTCCGCTCCGGATATTTTTCCGACAGCTCTTCCTGGGCCAGTCTGGCGGAATTGACCACACCGGACAAACCGGAGGATAAGGATACATGCAAAATATCCTTGCCCGCCTTAAGCATCGGCTCAAAGTAGTCGATGAATTCGCCCATGCTGATCTGGCTGGTCTTCGTCATGGCACCGTTTCTCATCGCATCATAAAAATCATGAAAGGACATCGTCTGTCCCAGATCATCCAGATACTGCTTTCCATCTATTTCATAATGGAAATAGATATATTTGATATCGCGTTTTTCAAAATGTTCTTTTGTCAGATCTGCTGTTGAGCATGCGCTCAGTACAAAATCGCCCATAATCCTGATCCCTTCTGTATTGTATTTCTAAATCTACTCTACTATAGACCAATCTAGTGCAAAAGTCAACGCAAAATCGTGTAAAAAACCGCACAACGTGGTTTTTGATACTACATAGATAATGAAAATGAGCGTTTGTTATCTGACATCCTGCCCGGAGCCCTTGTGAAAAGGTGTCTACTTATGCTATAATACCAAAGTCTATGGCATTAAACGGATAATACTAGAGTGATCAGGAGGATACTATCATGATGAAACTGTATGACGGAGGCGTGTATCTGGTTGACGGACAGACCCTCATACCGGATAACGAAGAGAGCGGCGCAGCACTTCTGGCAGCGGCCGGCGAGGCGGTTGCAAAGCAGGAGGCCGCAAAGGGAACCATAGCCTATGGGATCCTGAAGGCCCATAATACCTCCGGCAATATGGAAAAGCTGAAGATCAAATTCGATAAGCTGACCAGCCATGATATCACCTTTGTGGGCATCATCCAGACCGCGAGAGCATCAGGTCTTGAGAAGTTCCCCATTCCCTACGTGCTGACCAACTGCCACAACTCCCTTTGTGCAGTGGGCGGTACCATCAATGAAGATGATCACATGTTTGGACTGACCTGTGCCAAAAAGTACGGCGGCGTTTATGTGCCCCCTCATCAGGCAGTCATTCATCAGTTTGCAAGAGA
>JAILHW010000234.1 GCA_024695605.1 Lachnospiraceae bacterium
CATGGGATAGCCGATATCAAAGTCGGAGTTCTTCCAGGTCTCGGAGGCTGAAATGGTATCGTAAACCTCCTTGATCAGATCGATCTTTACGGATTTCCCAAGGCGCTGGGACATATCCGAGGAGCAGGCCACCAGACGTCCGAAGGCCTGGCTCTCATCCAGGGTATAGATTGCGATGGTATGGTTATCCAATATCCTTTCCAGGGTATCCACGCCGTTTCTGAAGATATCCGCCGGTGTCGAGCTGTTGAGCTGCTCCACGGCCTCAAAGATCTTGCCGAAGGAGTCCTGATAGCCCAGGATCTGCTTTTTATACTCTTCCTTATTATCCACCACGGATTGATAGACATTGTTCAAAAACAGGTATTTGTCCTGGAGCGTTTCTACCTCTTCCTGGGCGAATTTCAGCTTTTGGTTACGGGTATTCATCATATAGCCGGTAATGGCACCGGTCATCAGATAGATCGAGAAGGGCAGCCAGTAGTCCATGTTGTAAAAGAGCATGGTCCCGGTAACACCTGCCTGCATATAAGAAATGATAAGTGAAACACACTCTGCCGCGCCGGCCAGGATCCCATAGATCATGCCGTAGGTCCCGCCGCAGATCAGTACAAAAAAGAGTCTTAAATCTACATATCTGAAATACACATTGTCCGTGGTATAGCGAAGCAGTACCTGCACAAGCGCAAACAAAAGTCCCATCTCAAAGATGCGGAAGATTTTATGGGAATAGCGCATAGCCCGCTTTTGCAGGCGGCTCTTGAGGCTCTCGTCCGGACGCAGATAGGCCTTATAATCCAGATAGTGATCCTCCAGACTTCCGATCACGTCATCCGTTGCCACAAAGCCGTAGTTTTTGCGGACACGCTCCGCCTCCGCATCCGGATTCCAGTTCCGGTCCCCTCCGGCATCCTCATCATAGGTAACGGACAGGGTGGGTCTGATCTTTTTCAGCGCCCCTCCCAGATCCCGCATCAGATGGTGAAAGCCGCTGAATACAACATATTCTCCCGCTTCGTCCATGGTCTCTTCGGTCACGGCGACAAGGAGCTCCGCCAGATTTCTGGAGGTCAGAAAATCGATGGGGCTGCTTTCCTTGGCCGAAAGGCTCACATCCTGATCCTCCAGGATCCTGTGAAAGATCTTGTCTAGATACCCTGTATCGCTTTCCTTGCTCACCAGATAGGGCACTCTTAACAGCACCGTCTTAACGGAATGCAGGGTTGTATAAAAGCGTATCAGCTCCTCCATCTGGGCGCAGGCAAAGGCCTTTGGAGTGGCATATTGCTGCTTTGCCGGATCAAAGGCATCCTGCTTTTTCTTTTCCAGACTGTCTGTAGAAGTCACGACGATCAGCTTGGAGATCTCGTTGACAGCACAGCTCTGAATCAGACTCTCTAATTTTTTATGTTCATTTTCCTGACCTTCCCCATCATCCAGGTAGCCTGAAAAATACCATACCACATCCGGGGTATAGGAATATAACAGTTTGGAAAAATTCTCTGAAGTGGTCTTTTCCTGATAGATATGCAGTTTCTTGGAAATCCGGTTCTTCGTCTGGTCGAGGGATGCATCCTCCGTCACCATGACCACGGTATAAAGCTCCGTGATCCGTTTCAGCACCTTTTTGTCGAGAAACTTCGTATTCCCGCACAAAAGTACGCAGGAAGGCTGCGTCGTCTCATACTTTTGCCGTTTCATAGACCCTCACTCTTCTGTCAGCTCTCCCCCAAGAGCCGCAAATTTTTCGTGATCGGTAATCTATACTCCCAAAAAAACACGACAATTATAACACGTTTTTTTGCAGGATGCCCGTTTTTGCGCAATATTTTATAGAAGTTTTATATTTCCCTCATGCTTCTCGCGTCAGGAAAAACCGGCCCCCTTCCTGTCCGATCAGCCCTTCCAGCTCCATCTGCAGCAAAATCTCCTGCATCTTTGTAAAGGGAAGATCGCTGCGCTCAGCCAGGGCCTCATAGATCTCCTGCTGGGTACGGGGATAGTAATCAAGCGCCTCGTACACGATCCGCTCGCCCCTTGTTTTCAGCGCTGCAAGAATGCTTTGTGATGCCACTTTATCAGGTGACGCCTGATCCTTTTTCCTGCATTCTGCCTCCCTGCCCGCCTTCGCCTCTTCACCCCTCCTTGCCTCTTCCCACGGCCGGGTGCCTCCAATCTGCCCAGTCACCCCGTACCGCATCTGGCTGTAGATCTCCTCCAGCGTGCGACTCAGATTCCAGACGATCTGCGCCCCCTCACTGATCAGACGATTGCATCCCGCACTTAGAGGATCTGTCAGGCGCCCGGGGATTATGTAAACTTGCCTTCCCTGCTCCAGTGCCATATCCACAGTGATCATGGTGCCGCTCTTTTCCTTGGCCTCCACCACGATCACTGCATCCGCAAGCCCGCTGATGATGCGGTTTCTGGGCGGAAAAAACTGGGGCTTGGGCTGCGTTTGCGGCGTGTATTCACTAAGGATCCTGCCCTTATGCAAAAGGTTTACATAAAGTTCTTTGTTCTCCACCGGATAGCAGACATCCACTCCGCTGCCAAGCACCGCACTCACCCTTCCGCCGGCCTGCAGCGCCGCCTTCTGGGCTATGCCGTCGATCCCCACAGCCATGCCGCTGATCAGCTCCATTCCCATCTCGGCAGAAAGCCGTCCAATCCTGGAGGCCGTCATCCTGCCGTATTCCGAACAGATCCGCGAGCCGATGACCGCTATGGAAGGTATCCGGGCATCCCTGCCTGCTGCCTGATCTCCCTTGCAATATAAAACCGCCGGCCGGTCAGCGATCTCCCTAAGCCTTTCCGGATACCCCGGATCCTGCTCCCCGAAGACATCGATCCCCTGCGCTCTGATCTCATCCCAGAGCGCCTGCGGTGTGATCACACCTTTATAGGCCTCCACCTTTTTCAACAGGCTGTCAGTGACCTTGCCGTTTTGCAGCAGATCGCGCCTCTCTCTAAGCTCTGATCCCGTCATCCTCCACACATCCTCTGCCGAGCCCGCAACCTGCAAAAGCTCCCGCAGTCTCGTCCTTCCGATCCCCGGGATATGATAAATCCAGTTTACATAAATAATATTATCGTTACCCATAGTCATCCCTCCGCTCCTTTGCGATAGATCCCTTCCATGCCCTGGTTCAGCATGACCGCTTCTACCACATGCTGTTTTTCGATCACTTCCTTTTGCTCCAGATCCGCCAGCGTCCGGCAAAGCTTCCGGATCCTCTGATACCCGCGGATGCTCAGCTGCTTTCGGTCAAAATAGGCTGCAAGAAAGTGCTCCGCCTCCGGCTTCATCGGCGCAAAACGGTCCAACTCTTCATTGCTCAGACTTGCATTGAACTTCCCCTGTCTGTTTCTTTGGATCTCGTGGGCCATCCCCACACGCGCCCGGATCGACTCGCTGCTTTCCTGCAGGGACTTTTCCTGGAGCTGCGCCCATTCCACCTTGCCCACCTCTACGCTGATATCCATCCTATCCAGGATCGGGCCCGATACGCGCTTTAAGTATCGCTGTACCTCATGCTCCTTGCAGTTGCACCGTCTTCTGTCCGGATAAAAGCCGCAGGGACAGGGATTCATCGCTGCCACAAACATGAAATCGCAGCTGTAGTCACAGGCGTACTGGTTACGGATGATGCGGATCTTCTTTTCCTCCAGGGGCTGCCGCAACAGATCCAGCTTCTCCCGCCCGAATTCCGGCAGCTCATCCAGAAAGAGTACGCCCTTATGGGCCAGGGTAATGGCCCCCGGCAGGGGATACGCCCCGCCTCCTGTCAGCGCCACAGGGGTGATGGTATGGTGCGGTCTTTCATAGGGCCGCTCGGTCACCAGTCCCTTTCGGGCATCCAAAAGCCCCGCAACGCTGTAGATCTGTGTGACCTCCAGACACTCCTCATAGCTCATCTTCGGCAGGATTCCGGGGATCCGCTCAGCGATCATAGATTTTCCGCTGCCGGGCGGTCCGAACAGCAGCAGGTTGTGAAAGCCCGCTGCCGCGATCTCCGCAGCCCTTCTTGCCTGGTGCTGACCCTTGATCTGGGAAAAGTCCGGAGTCTCCGTTGTTATGTCAACCTTTGTCTGATTTTGCAGTTCACCCTTTTCAGTATTTGCACCGTTTTCATTGGTCTTTCTGACATTTCCATTGCAGCCGGATGTTTCAATTATGTCAACCAACTTTTCGTTGCACCCATCCTTTTCGTAATTTATGTCAACCATTCCCCATCCACATCCGTTCGAATTCAGAGTTATGTCAACTCGTTTACCGCTTCGATATACCTCAAATGCCTGCTCCAGCTTTGTGACCGGAAAAAGCCGGATGCCCTTGACATTCTCTGCCTCCTTCATGTTTTCCAGCGGCATGATACAGTTCCGAACCCCTTCCTTTTCCGCCTTCAGCAGGATTGGAAGTACCCCCTTTACGGGCTTGACCTCGCCATCGAGTCCCAGTTCTCCGATCACAAGGGTCTGCTTGCGAAATCTGTGGATCTCTGCCTCTGTCTGTGCAGCTGCCTCTTCATCCTCATCCGCAGCTGCATCATCTACATCCACAACATCATCCACTTCTGCTTCCGTGTCCGCATCATCTACATCTACACCCACATCTGCATCATCCATATCTACATCTGCATCATCCATATCTGCATCTTCATCTACATCTGCTTCTGCATCTTCACCGGATACACGCTCCTGCTTCGCTTCCCCTTTATGTCTGGTTTCTTTTTTCTTCTCCCGCTCATCGGAAGCCATCAGGATCCCCAATGCCACGGGCAGATCAAAGCCGCTGCCGTCCTTTCTGATATCCGCCGGTGTCAGCGAAATCGTGATCCGCTTGATAGGCATCTCAAACCCGCTGTTTTTGATTCCTACGCGGACCCGCTCCTTGCTTTCCTTTACTTCATTTGCCAGATAGCCGATCATATCCATACAGGGCAGCCCTTCGGATATATCCACCTCTACCTGCACCATAAAACTGTCCAGACCGCGAAACGCGCCGGATAGTACTGCCTGATACATACGCTTCTCCTGCTCCTTTCTCTGATATGGGCCTTTTTCGATACACGCAAAAAAGCCCCCGTCCTTATTGCCTTTCCAAACGCTTCAAGATCAGGGGAATTAAACATACGCTCTTGCAGACACCACAATAAAACACCGCTTTTTCCGTGCTTTTCCTTCATAAATTAGGATGTTTCTCCCGATTTGGGAGGGATTGCTGCAGCCTGCAGCAGGGATTAAAAGATATGGCTATTATACTGGACCGCGGCCAAAACCGCAAGTCCTATCTAGAGCAGAAAATCCGCAAAGATCACATTGCTGACATCCACGCCCTTTTCGGTTAACATAATATGAGAATCTGTTGTCTGCAAAAGCCCCATGGACCGGTACTTCTCAATCACAGGACCATACACCTGTTCCACAGTCCTGTGAAACGTTTCCCGAAACCGATTCCGATCGACGCCCTGCATCATGCGAAGCCCCAGATACATCGTCTCTTCCATACGGTCCTTCTCATCAAGCAAAAGTGTTTGTTCTTCATCGATCGTTCTTCCACCAAGGTACGCCGGCAGATCGACGGTGTTTTTCAGGCGCCTTTCCGAAAGCAGGGAAGCTGCCCCAAGGCCCAGTCCCAGGTACTCGCCTCTTTGCCAGTAAACGCAGTTATGATAGCAGGCATAGCCGGCCCTCGCATAGTTTGAGATCTCATATCGCTCATAGCCGTATGCCGCAAGGATCCGCTTTGTTTCGTGGTACATCCCACGCTCCTCGTCCTCATCCGGGAGGCTCCAGCTGTCGAAACCATCTTCTCCCGCGCCGCGCCCATTCGTTGCGTTATGTAAACTATAATAGCGATCAAATAAAGGCGTTCCTTCCTCCAGGATCAGGCTGTATGCCGAGATATGCTCCGGCCCCAGCTCGCAAACCTTATGTAAACCATCTGCATAGTCGCCAAGGTGTTGTCCCGGAAGTGCGCTCATCAGATCGATGTTAATATTGCTGCACCCGGCCTCCCGCAGCCAGCCGTAGGTATCCAGAAACTGTCTGTAGGTGTGAATCCTGCCCAGCCTTCTTAAGCACGCATCATCCGGAGATTGCAGTCCGATGCTGAAGCGATTGATACCAAGTTTACATAATTCAAAGCACTTTTCCCGATCCGCTGTCCCGGGATTCATTTCCATGGAGATCTCGCATGCATCTCGGTTTACATAAAAATAGTCTCGGATTGCCTGCAGGATCCTTCCGATCTGCTGCACGGAAAGCACGGAAGGCGTCCCTCCGCCCAAAAAGATTGAACGGACCGGACGCCTTGCAAGCGCAGTTTCTCTATAGGATGTGATCTCCCGCACCAGCGCAGAGACATACTCCTGTCGCACCCTTTCATCTGCAGGTGCGGACAAAAAATCGCAGTAATCGCACTTTTTGACGCAAAACGGAATATGCACATATAGACTGATGGGGGGTAGTTTCTCCATAAACAATCCTGTCTTTTTTTAAGCCTTACTGGTTATCCAGCTTCAGCACGCTCATGAAGGCCTTCTGCGGAACCTCTACATTGCCCACCTGGCGCATCCGCTTCTTTCCTTCCTTCTGCTTTTCCAACAGCTTTTTCTTTCTGGTGATATCGCCGCCGTAGCACTTGGCAAGTACGTCCTTGCGCATGGCCTTGACGGTTTCTCTGGCAATGACCTTTCCGCCCACTGCCGCCTGGATCGGGATCTCAAACAGATGTCTGGGGATCTCTTCCTTTAATTTCTCGCACATCTTTCTTCCGCGCTCATAGGCGCCGTCCTTGTGCACGATGAAGGACAGGGCATCCACCTCCTCGCGGTTGATAAGAATATCCAGCTTCACAAGTGAGGAAGGCACATAGCCCTTCAGATCATAGTCGAAGGATGCATAGCCTCTGGATCTGGACTTTAAGGCATCAAAGAAGTCATAAATGATCTCGTTCAGAGGCAGATCGTATTTCAAAAGTGCTCTGGTCTCCTCCATGTATTCCATGCCGTGATAAATGCCGCGTCTTTGCTGGCAAAGCTCCATGATGGGACCGATGAACTCCGTCGTTACCATGATCTCCGCCTCCACGATGGGCTCTTCCATATGCTCGATCTCGGAAGGATCCGGCAGGTTGGTGGGATTCGTCAGCTCGATCACCTCACCGTCGGTCTTATAGACCTTGTACACCACGCTGGGTGCGGTCGTGACCAGATCCAGATTATACTCCCTTTCCAGTCTTTCCTGGATCACGTCCAGATGCAAAAGTCCAAGGAAGCCGCACCGGAAGCCAAAGCCAAGGGCCACGGAGGTTTCCGGCTCATATTGCAGGGATGCATCATTCAGCTGCAGCTTTTCCAGCGCATCCCGAAGCTCCGGATACTTGGCACCATCCGCGGGATAGACACCGCAGTACACCATGGACTGCACCTTTTTATAGCCTGGCAAAGGCGCATCACAGGGTCTGTTATCATCGGTGACCGTATCGCCCACTGCCGTATCACGTACATTTTTAATGGATGCCGTAATATAGCCCACAAGTCCGGCCGTCAGCTCCTCGCAGGGGATGAACTGGCCTGCGCCGAAATATCCGACCTCCACCACTTCTGCCGTGGCACCTGTTGCCATCATCCGGATCCTGGTGCCTTTTTTCACCGTTCCGTCTACGATCCTGCAGAAAATGATCACGCCCTTGTAGGAATCATACAGCGAGTCAAAGATCAAAGCCTTCAGCGGCGCGAGGGCATCTCCCTTCGGTGCGGGAATGGCGGAGACCACCTTTTCCAGAACGTCCTCGATACCGATGCCGTTCTTTGCCGAGATCAGCGGGGCATCCTGAGCCTCCAGACCGATCACATCCTCAATTTCATCCTTGACCCTCTGAGGCTCCGCACTGGGAAGGTCGATCTTGTTGATCACCGGAAAAACATCCAGATCGTGATCCAGCGCCAGATAGACATTGGCCAGTGTCTGCGCTTCGATGCCCTGTGCGGCATCTACCACCAGGATCGCACCATCGCAGGCCGCAAGCGCGCGGCTGACCTCATAGTTAAAATCCACATGCCCCGGGGTGTCGATGAGATTCAGGATATACTCCTGCCCGTCCTTTGCCTTGTAAATGATCCTGACGGTCTGGGCCTTAATGGTAATGCCCCTCTCCCGCTCGAGGTCCATATTATCAAGGACCTGGGCCTGCATCTCACGCTCGGTCAGTGCCCCCGTCATCTCAATGATGCGGTCCGCCAGCGTGGATTTCCCATGATCGATATGGGCGATGATACAAAAATTCCGGATCCTGTCCTGATTGATCATTTTTTCCGATTACTCCTTATTAAAACAATGCATACACTGCGATCCCGCCGATGATAAAGGCGGAACCGATCAGCTTATTGACACTCATCTTTTCTCCCAGGAAAAAATATCCCAGGATGGGTACGTAGATATATCCGACGCCCTCTAACAGATTTCCCAGAGAAAGGGGCACCACCCGAAGCGCCACCATCGTGATCAGCATGGATACAAAAAACATTCCGTAGGCGATGATCACCAGCGGGTTCAGATACTCAAAGATCGGGCTTTTGTATTCCTTCTGCGCGCTCTTTTTCAAAAGGATCTGGGATACGGATGCGACAAACACGGAGCCGATATAGATCAGGCTGTGCAAAAGAAGACTGCTCATTTAGCTTCCTCCTTCCCATCCCGGCCGCTTTGTCCGTCTTTCCCCTTTCCGAACTCATCCCGCAGGAAGAAAAAGACGCCTACCAGCACCAGTCCGGCCCCCGCAAACATCGCAGGTCTGACTGTTTCGCCGAAGAAAAGTACGCCCCAGAGGATCCCGAAAAAGACGCCGGTTCCCTTGCAGGCGTAGGCCACGATCAGCGGCACGCGCTTTAGAGCCTGCTGCCAAATAAGGGCATAGACACCGAGGATCAGGATCAAAAGGCCCAGCCAGATGCAAAAGCGCAGGGATAAAAACTTCTCCTGTCCGGCCATTTTTGAGCAGACTCCGCCCAGGGAAAAGATGAACAGGCCGACCAGCAGCATGGCCAGTGCCGGCCACTTTGCTTCCTTCTTCTCGTTGTCTTTCTCCATGTATCGAACCTCTTTCAACACGCGCCCGTCGAATCTGCATCCTCCGGGCGCTCACTTAGAAAAAAATCCCGCTGCACAAGGTTAGCAGCGGGATCATCGTTTCCGATTTGCTCGGCCTGTCCACGCGAGGTGATGACTCCCCGGTGCAAAGCCGTTTTATGCCATCTGGTTGACAGCAGCAGCCATACGGGATACCTTACGGGATACCGTATTCTTGTGATATACACCCTTAGAACCGGCCATAGCCATCTTCTTGGTAGCACTCTTGAGTGCCTCGGAAGCTGCCTGCTTATCTCCGTTCTCGATTGCTGCATACACCTTCTTGATCTCGGTCTTAACGCCGGAACGGATCGCTTTATTACGCTCAGTCTTGGTTCTGGTCACAAGAACTCTTTTCTTTGCAGATTTGATATTTGCCACGATTACACCTCCTAAGATCGCCCTCCGATATGGGCTCATTCTGGTTTCCTTCGTCGCCGGATCTCGGACACGGACGATCCCGACGCAGTCATACGATAAACATAATAGAGGCTTTTCGGGGATTTGTCAAGGACCGAAGGCATCTTTTTTCGCATCTTTTTCGTTGTATTGTCTCTCTGTATCTGTTATACTAAACTGTCTGATGACATTTTACCTAATTATATAGAGGAGGAAACCATTATGAAAAAAATGAAATCCGTTGCAGCCATCGCTCTTTCCGCTGCTATGCTCCTGGCCCTTACAGGCTGCGGCAGCAAGCTGGAGAATACTGTTCATTCCGCAGATGATCTTCCGGGAAAGACCATCGGCGTGCAGCTTGGAACCACCGGAGATATCTACGCAAGTGATTATGAAGAGCCCTCTGACGGCGCCAAGGCTTCCACCATCGAGCGCTTCAACAAAGGCGGCGATGCCGTTCAGGCTTTAAAGCAGGGCAAGGTGGATTGTGTGATCATCGATGAGCAGCCCGCAAAAGCCTTTGTTGCAAAGAACGACGATCTGACGATCCTGGCCGATCCCTTCGAGACCGAGGAATATGCGATCTGCATCAGCAAGGAAAAAAACGAGCTCAAGGAGCAGATCAACGGTACTCTGGCCGAGATGAAGGATGCCGGTGTTCTGGATGAGATCATTTCCAATTACATCGGCGACGATACCAAGGGTCAGCACCCTTACACCTCGCCGGAAGGCATCGATCGCAGCAACGGCACGCTGATCATGGCTACCAACGCAGCCTTTGAGCCCTATGAGTACTATGACAATTCCATCATCGTCGGTATCGATGTGGATATTGCACAGGCCATCTGCGATAAGCTCGGCTATGAGCTGAAGATCGAGGATATGGAGTTTGATTCCATCATCAATGCCGTACAGTCCGGAAAGGCTGACATCGGTGTTGCCGGCATGACCATTACCGAGGATCGTCTGAAAAACATCGACTTTACCACCCCTTACACCACCGCTACGCAGGTGATCATTGTAAGAAAAGACTGACTTTAGGTAAAGGAGTTTTCCATGGACGGCTTTGTCGCTAGTTTTCAAAACAACTTTATAGATGATAGCCGCTATCTGTATCTGGTACAGGGACTCGGGATGACATTGCTCATCACCTTTTTTGCAGCCATCCTGGGTATCCTGCTTGGATTTCTGGTAGCGATCATCCGTTCCACCTATGAAAAAACGGGAAAAATGAAGTTTGCCAACTCGATCTGTGTGCTCTACCTGACCGTGATCCGCGGAACGCCGGCAATGGTCCAGCTTCTGATCATGTATTACGTGATCTTTGCTTCCGCTAACATTGGAAAGCCGCTGGTTGCGATCCTGTCCTTCGGGATCAATTCCGGCGCGTATGTGGCAGAGATCGTAAGATCCGGCATCATGTCCATCGATTCCGGACAGCTGGAGGCCGGACGGAGCCTTGGTTTTTCCTATGCGCAGACCATGTGGTATGTGATCATGCCGCAGGCCTTTAAAAATGTGCTTCCCGCACTGGCAAACGAATTTATCGTATTATTAAAGGAAACTTCCATCTGCGGCTACATCGGCCTGATGGATCTGACAAGAGGCGGTGATATCATCAGAAGCCGCACCTATGAGGCATTTATGCCCCTGATCGCGGTTGCTCTGATCTACCTTGTTTTGGTGGTATTTCTCTCCTCCCTTGTCAGGAAACTGGAAAGGAGGCTGAGAGCAAGTGAGCGCTGAATCTGTAAAAGCGGCGGCAAATGCCTCCGGCTCCAATGTACTGTTTGAGGTAAAGGGCCTTTGCAAGGACTTTGGAAACGGCCTTGTACTCGATCATATTGATACGACGATCAACCAGGGCGAGGTTGTGGTCATCATCGGGCCCTCGGGCTCGGGAAAATCCACCTTCCTTCGCTCCCTGAACCTTTTAGAAGAGCCCACAGGCGGTCATATCTTCTTTGAAGGCACCGATATTACGGACAAGCACCTGAATATCGACACCTACCGGCAAAAGATCGGCATGGTGTTCCAGCATTTTAACCTGTTTCCTCATATGACGATCCTCCGAAATATGACGCTTGGACCCATCAAGCTTCTGGGAATACCCGAGGAAGAGGCTGTAGCCCTTGCAAAAGGCTATCTGGAACGCGTCGGGCTATTGGATAAGGCCGATGCCTATCCCAGCCAACTATCAGGCGGTCAGAAGCAAAGGATCGCCATTGTACGCGCTTTGTGCATGAACCCCGAGGTCATGCTCTTTGACGAGCCCACCTCCGCTCTCGACCCCGAAATGGTCGGTGAAGTACTGGAGGTTATGCGGGACCTTGCAAAGGGCGGAATGACGATGCTCATCGTTACACACGAGATGGGCTTTGCCAAGGAAGTTGCCGGAAGGGTTTTATTTATCGATGAGGGTAAGATCCTGGAGGATGACACACCCGAAGAGATCTTCCAGAATCCGAAAAGCGAGCGGTTACAATCCTTCCTGGCAAAGATTCTATAAAATATCATAAGCAATTTTAAGCAGCCGCCTCTCCGGTTTCCCAAATTCCGGAGAGGCGGTTTTTCTTATGCTATCGCGTGTGATTTATTTAATTAAATCGCGGTGTATCTTCGTTATTACGTCCGCTACGAATTGTGGTGTTATCGAACCCCCTTCTCTTTCTTTTCGTCCAGCCGACAGCAGCTTTCAGACACTCCTGTTGTATATCTTCCGTTTTTCAAATCCGGATTTTTCCATTTCTCCTGCTTTTTTGATACCAAATTGACCGAATCGACCAAATAACGTTTGTTTCTTTCATTTTCATCCGTTTTGTGGATAATTCTGCAGGAAAATCCTGCAAAATCAAAAACAGCCGCCTGAAAAGCAGCTGTTTTGCAAGTCATTTCTCACAATTTCCGTCTTTTTTCACATCTGATGACGCACGATCAGGTACTCATTGTCATAAGAATAGTAGGGACAGTCCCGAAAACTGTCTGCCAAAAATCTGGCCATCTCATCCTCGTCCAGATCCTGCTGGCAGGTATAGCATTCATAATCCTCATCATAGATATAGTTGGAGCAGGTATCGCAGCTCGATCCTGTTTGCTTCTTATTTTCGCCCATTGCCCTCTCTCCTTTCATCGTTTCCGGCCTTGCAGTTCACTTTCATTGCCGGCGTTATTTTATTGTATTATTGCGGTTGTATTTTTATCCCCGCTCCCCGGCAGCGTCTCCGGGGCCACCTCGCTTTTTTGATCTGCCCTAATAAGGATCGGTTCCTCTGTCAGCGCTCTATAATGTTAACATAATTATATTATTGTCAACTATCCATTTGCCGTTATGTCACTTTTATTAATTCTACATTTAATATTTCATTCAGTTCTTGCCGGATTCACACGGCTGTTTTTTGATTCTCCATGCCCGTCCGGTTCCGGTCCTATACAGATCGCTGACTTCCTGCTTTCTATCTCTCTTTTCGAATTCTGATTGGATTCCTTTCAATAACATATATTGTTGTTTTTCATTTTAAAGATACAGTATCTTGTGCTATTTCTTTTTATCCCGGATAGAGCATCTCATCCTGCCAGGTATGCGGCATATCAGTGCACACCATATCTCAACACATCGCAGTACATCAATAGCATATCGCAACACATCGCAGTACATCAACAGCATATCGCAGCCCATCGCAACACATCATCAGCATGTCACATGCATATCACAGCAGATCATAGCACTTCACAGTACATCCAGAAGGCCCTTGAGACCCTCCTCTTCGTAAATCTCTTTGTAATAGGACACCTCTTCGCGGATGATATCATCGATCACCTGCATCCCGAGAAGCTCCACAGGTGCCTTATCATCTGTCAGAAGATAATTCCCGGCCTCATAGACCTCCATCTCATCATTGACCTTTTGCATCATGGCAAGAAGCTCAGGCTGCGCATCCTCTCCCTCAGTGCCTTCAGACCTCTCCTCAAAGGATCGCACTGCCCGGTCCATTCTGTCTGTGATCTCTCCGTCGCAGCAGGCAAAGAGCTCCTGGTTGGTGGTTCCCGGTACCTTCACCACTGATACGCTGTCAAAGACACCTGCGATGGTATCGGACAGGTACTGGTTGATATTCCCTTCCTTCTGTCCGCGCATATTCAGATTCACAACCATCACCCCGTCGGGATTCAGATGCTCCCTGACCATGGTAAAGAACTCCTTTGAGGACATCTGAAAAGGGATCGTGATATCCTGGTAGGCATCCACCATGATCACATCATAGGTCTTATCGCAGGCCGCCAGAAAGGCTCTGCCGTCATAGGTCGTCACCTGGATGTTCTCATCCAGCGCAAAGTACTGATGTGCCAGATCTGTGATCTTCTGATCGATCTCCACGCCCTCTGTTTGAATGTTGTCAAAATATCGTCCGCACTGGGTTGCAAAGGTCCCTGTGCCCATTCCCAGGATCAGGATATCCGTCGGCTTTTTGCCACCATTTTCCCCCGTTTTCTCATCCTGCGCCATCAATACCGATGCCATGGCATAGTCATAATACATGCCCGTCAGGCTCTTTTCCTTCCTGTAAACGGACTGTACGCCGAACAGCACATTGGTGGACAGCACTGCCTGTCTGTCATCCTCATAGACCTGCAGATAATTGTAGATCGATTCTCCCTCAAAGGTCAGATCCTTCTGCCAGAAAGCGAAGCTGCTCTCATGTCCGAATATGCAGCACCCCAGAAAGATCACGATCCCCACGCCAAGACGGATCCCGTTTCCGGTTTTCTTTTTGGTGTCAGATGCATCCCCCTCCTTCCGGCTCTCTCCTTCATTTGGGCTTAGGAAATACAGGATCGCCAGAATCAGCAGCACGCCCGAAAACAGCAAAAAGGTGATCGCCGTTCCCACCGCCGGGATCGTCACAAAGGTGGGCAAAAAGGTACCCAGGATGCTTCCTATGGTGTTGGCCGCATTCAGCCGCCCCACAACGCTTCCGCCCTCATCCAGAGAGTCTATCGTGTATTTCACCAAAGAAGGCGTTACCGTTCCCAGCAAAAACAGCGGAAATACAAATACGATCATACAGGCCACAAAGGCTGCCACAACCAGATAGTTGCTATTGATGGTAAAGATCAAAAGCCCCGATACCGCCAGTATGATGTATTTTCCCACCACCGGGATCAGTGCGATCCACACCGCTGCCACGATGATCCTGGCATAGAGCTTGTCGGGATCCGGGTTTTGATCCGCCTTTTTCCCGCCGTACAGATTTCCAAGCGCCATGGCGATCATGATCGTACCGATGATGATGGTCCAGACGATCTGGGAGGACGAAAAATAAGGCGCCAGCAACCTGCTGGCACCCAGCTCCACCGCCATCACACTCATTCCCGCAAAGAACTCTGTCAAATACAAATACGCCTTGTTCCTGAGTATTCTTCGTTTCATTACATATCCCCGTCTTTCTGAAGCCTTGACAGTTGACTGCCTACCTTTGAGACCGTCTTCTGTCATGTGCTTCGTGATATTTTTTCTTTTCTACGTACATTCTCTCATCGGCCTTTTTGAACAGATCCATGATCGTCGGATTCTCCACCTCATCCGAAAAGGCGCATCCCACGGAATAACTGATCTCCGGCCCCATCCCCGAGGCATTGTGCATCTGTATGCCGATCTCAATCCGCTGCAGAAGCGTTTTGATCTGTTTTTTATCGATACCGGAGGCAAATGCGATAAACTCATCCCCGCCGTAGCGTCCGATAAAGGTTCCGGGGATGGATTCGTTCTTGACGATCTCCACAAATTTGAGGATCATCCGGTCTCCCTCCTCATGCCCTTTTGCATCATTGGTCGCCTTCAGATCGTTCAGATCAAACATGATAAAGACACAGTCCTCCCCAAGCCTTGAGGGATCATCCAAAAGCTCATTACACCGGCTTCTGTTAAACAGTCCCGTAAACAGGTCTCTGTTCGCCTTTTGTGTCAGCTCCGCATTGTTGTTGATAGCCACATAGATGATATAGGCCAAAAATGCGACCACGATAAAGATGATGCTTGCACTGCTTCCCTTGATATAGAAAATGCCCAGATCGATGACAGCTCCGGCGGTGCACAGTATCAAAAACAGAAGCGTCATTCGGATCCGTTCATTTTTCTTTTCCAAAAGCATCGCCCGGATGCCCGCTGCCATGACGGCAATGATTGCAAACAGGATACTGCTGTGCGTGATCAGCAGACTCTCGCGATACTCCAAAATCCCAAACAGCTGAAGCAGCAGACAGATCCAGCCTCCCAAAATGGTAACAACGGATGCGATCTCCATAGCCGGGAAGTTGCGAAGCCTGACCTGCTTGCGGATATAGTTCAGCATCGGAAAGATACTGATGGAAAGTGCGGAAATGGTGACGGCCGACAACAGCAACGGATTTTTCGAGAGAATAAGCGCTACAAAATGGCAGTCCGTCAGCTTCCATACACCGATCATAAAGGCAAACACGCCAAGGTACCCATTGGCAGTATCCGTATTTCCCTTCCAGTAACGACGGAAGGTCACAACCGCCAGCACCAGACCGCTTACCATGGTCAGAAGGCAGATGATGATCTGCAGCGCATCATGCCGAAGCTGCTCCCGGTAGATCTTCAGTCTGGATCCGATAAAGAAGGACTGATGCCTCTTCACCGCACTTTGATAGACCGGATACAGAAGAACGGTCAGCTTTCCTTCCTCATCCCGTTTTTCCAAAGGCACCATTGACCAGAAGCTTCCGGGCGAATGGATAAAGCGGTTCTTCTCATCCGTTTTCATTTCATAGATCAGCTCATCCTGCGAGTAAATCTGTACATAGCAGTGGCTGACATACATACAGATATAGCCGCTGTCACTGTCTCCCTCTCTGACAGGCACTTCATACCGCTGTATGATCCCCTGGGGTGCAGCAGGATCCTCTATGATCTCGGGCTTCAGATCGTTGTACTCGACAACCGGTGCTCCCTTGCGGTGCATGGTTTCCTCTACGCCTTCGGTAATGGCCAGATATCCCCAAAATACCATGACAAATACCACGATCGTAAAATATGCTGCTGCTATGATCTTTCCAAACTTCGATCCGTCTCTCATACGTTGTATCCTGTTTCCAAAAAAAGTGTTGTAAATCTACTGCAAAAGAGAAAAAGGCTGTAGCATCGGCTACAGCCCTTGATCTGTCTTATCTCAAGCCTTCTTAGACTTATCGGTGGGTTTTACAAGTACCAGACAAAGTACCAGGGCAACGATATAAAGCGCTACCGTGAAGATCAATACGTTCTGGTATCCGACCGGATTGATCTTGATCACATTGCCTGCTGCATCGGTTCCATGCTCAATGAACTCACCGGTATGATTTACGATGTAGGTTGCAACCTGGTTACCGGTCAGACCTGCAAAGGCCCATGCGGAAAGGGTGATACCGTGGATTGCGGAAATGGAACCCATTCCGTAGTGATCGGACAAAAGCGTCGGTACATTGGAAAAGCCGCCGCCGTAGCCAGCGTTTACGAAGAAGATCAGTGCCAGTACCAGGATGATCAGCAGGGTATTTCCCTCACCGTTCTTGATACCACCGGTGATCATAACCAGTACGGTAAAGGCGATGGAAAGGATGAAGATCATCTTATAAATGGTATTACGATCCTTCATGGTGTCAGCCCAGGAAGAGAATCCCAGACGTCCGCCCGCATTGAAGATCGCGGAAATCGTGGAAATGATACCTACGGAAGCTGCAAGGCCGATGCATTTTACGATCATCTTTTCCTGAGAGATCAATGCAAGACCGCAGGTAATGTTAATGTAGAACATCACCCAGATACCAATGTAGTTGGTGATGGGCTTGGTGCGAAGCACGTCCATGATCTTGGGCTTTTCCGCATCATTCTGCGGCTCATGCCAGTCGGCGGGCTTGGCCAGAAGCAGATGTCCGATGAACATCATAACGCAATATACGACAGCCAGGATGATGAACATCTTGTAGATACCGCCTTCTCCGAGACCGGTCAGCATGCTCTGCATGATCGGGCTTGCGATGGCCTTTGCCGCTCCGAAGCCTGCTACTGCAAGTCCGGTAGCCAGCCCCTTACGATCCTGGAACCAGAGCATCAGCGTCTTTACAGGGGAAAGATATCCTGTACCAAGACCGATACCCATGATGAAGCCATAGCTGATATAAATTCCCACAAGTGCAACGGGGCTGTGCTGATGGTTTCCGCCGTAGTAAATGAAGAAGCCCGTCAGCGCCATACCGACCGAAAAGCAGATCGTTGCGATCAGGGAGGATTTATGAATATCCTTCTCTACGATATTACCAAGGAATGCTGCAGACATTCCGAGGAAAAAGATGGCAAAGGAAAATGCCCATTCCGTAGCGCCCTTGGAATATCCGATGTAATCAGCGATCTCCTGGGAAAAGATCGACCAGCAGTAAACGGTACCGATACTGCAGTGCAGCAGCAGTGCGGGGATGGCAGCCCGTACCCATTTGTTGGTGCGCCAGCCGCCTTGCTTTGTTTGACTCTCACTCATTGTTTCTTACCTCTCTTCGTACAATAAAAAATATTACCGCTCCGTCTGCTATGGCCTCGGAGCACTATCTATACGATTTTAGCACAAATGCATGCGCGGGGCAATTCTTTTTTCGGGCGATTTTGCGCCAATTTTACGCCGGAATCCTGCATGAAAAGCCCGGGTGTGGTTTACATAATTTATATGCTGTTTCGGATCGCCAGTGCCATTTTAGCCGCCCGCAGATTCTCCTTCACATCATGAACCCGGAAAAAGGACACGCCCTTCATAACCCCGATGACGGTCAGTGCGATGGTCCCCTCCAGTCTCTGATCCACAGGAAGGTCCAGCGTATTTCCGATGACGGACTTTCTGGAAGCTGCCAGCATCATGGGATAGCCAAGCTCTCCCAGCTGCTCCAGAGTGGCGATCACCTGCCGGTTCTGGGCTGTATCCTTGCCAAAGCCGATCCCCGGATCCAGCAGGATCCTGTCCTTTGCGATCCCGGCCTCCTGCGCGATCTCAAGCGTCAGCTTCAGATCTTCCTTGATCCGGCCCATCACATCATCGCCCAAAGGCTTCTCGGTATTGTGCATCAGAATGCAGGAAACACCTGCCTCCCCGATCAGGGCAGCCATATCGCCATTCTCGGGCGAGCGAAGCCCCCAGATGTCATTGATCAGATCTGCACCGGCCCCGATCCCGGCCTCTGCCACCCCGGTCTTATAGGTATCAAGCGATATCGGAATATCCCAGCGCTTCTTGATGGCCTCGATCACAGGAACGACCCGTCTGATCTCTTCCTCTGTGCTGACCCTCTCGTAGCCGGGCCTTGTGGATTCTCCTCCCACATCAATGATATGGGCACCCTCCTGTATCATCTTCTCTGCCTGCCGAAGCGCCGCCTCCGGGCGGTCAAACCTTCCGCCATCAGAAAAGGAATCCGGCGTAACGTTCAGGATTCCCATCATATACACTTCGTTTTTGGTATCAAATTGTCTTGTCCCGATCTGTATCATCGTATCAGTTCCCTGTTCTTCTTATCTGCCTTCCAGTTACATGCGCCTTCTGCCCTGCATCCGAAGCAGGGGCGGCTTAGCTTATCTGCACGGTACAAAAGGCCGCGCAGGCTTTTTTCATCCCTGACGGCTGCATCCCTGTGGGATGCGATGGCGCCCCGGATCAGATCTGCCTCATCCTCCGGCACTTGGCACGCTGTAAGGATCGGTCCGCAAAGCCTTGCGGAAACCGCGGCATGATCCTCTCCGTCCTCATACTGCTTCCATCTTCCGATATCGTGCAAAAGAGCCGCCGCATAGACAAACTCCTGCGGCAGCCCGTATCCTTCCTCGAGGTTTATGATCATGCCGATCCTTGCCACATCCAGAAAATGTGCCAGGTCATGATGACAGAAGATCCTCTCCCTCTCTTTTTCTTCATTTTGCTTCAGATATCCGCGGTAGGTTTCGTTTTGCAGGATTTGGTTGACATAATTAATTTTATGTAACTCGCAGCTCATATTTCTTCACCTCTCGCCCCGCCTCTGCTTTTCTCGTAATCTGCTCCCGATATGCTTCCAACAAGAAAGCCCTATCGCAGCATTTCAAAAAAGGTGTTGCGAAGCTCCTCCTTCTTTGCAAACGCGCCACGCACAGCCATACTCACCGTCTTACTGCCGGGCTTTTTGACCCCTCTCATGGTCATGCAGGTGTGCTCTGCCTCGGTCATCACCATGACGCCCTCACAGCCCAAATGCTCCATCAGCGCATCGGCGATCTGGTCCGTCATCTGCTCCTGCAACTGCAGCCGTCTGGCGTAGACCTCTACGCACCTTGCCAGCTTGGAAAGTCCTACCACCTTGCCGTTCGGGATATAGGCCACGTGCGCCTTCCCCCAAAAGGGCATCATATGATGCTCGCACATGGAATAGAAGGTAATGTCCTTTTCCAGAACGATACCGGTGTTGGAGGAGCTGAAGGTTTTTTGCAGATGCAATCCCGCATCCTCCTCCATCCCGGAAAGGATCTCCTCATACATTCTAGCGATCCTGGAGGGTGTATCCTTTAGGCCCTCTCTGTCCGGATCCTCTCCGATCCCTTCCAATAAAAGGCTGATGGCCTGTTTCACTTTTTCCTGATCTACCATGATATCCTCTTTTCCAGATCCTGCCAGTTGCGACAGCTCTGTTTTATCTCTTTTTCCGTGTTTCAGCCCCGCGAAGCTTCAGCACCCTTCCCAGATAGGACAGCGATCCGAAGGCGACCACAATGCCCTCTTTTCCCGCGAGGAGGTCCGCCATCTCCAGCGCTTCTTCCACGCTGTCAGCGCTCGTGACATTGGGATTGAAAGCTCTTGCCAGCTCTGCCAGGGCTAAGGCATCCATGCTTCTGGCTGCGTCCGGCAGGCGGATCGTGATGATCTGCTTTGCAAGATTGGCTGTCTCCTCCAGGATTCCTTTTGCATCCTTATCCTGAAACACTCCCATTATAAAGACTATTCTCTGATTTGGAAAGTAAAACTTCAAAGACTCTGCCAGCATTTTTGCCGCCGGCCTGTTGTGCGCCCCGTCTATGACCAACACGGGCTTACCTTGAAGGACCTGAAATCTGGCAGGCCACTCGGTCTGCAAAAGGCCCTTTTGGATCGCCCCAAGGTCCACTTTTTTCCGAAGCTTTGCAAGGGCCAGGGAGGCCGCACCCGGTTGCCCGGGACAATCTGCCCGGTCCGCCTGATCCGCCTCATCCGCCCGATCACACCCCGTCAGCATCAGAAGCGTCTTTGCCGCCAGATGGGCATTTTCGATCTGACAGATCCCCGCCAGGGAAATCGTTAGCTTATGCTTACCACTGAGCCGAAAGCTCTGCTTTTTCAGACCGTACTTTACCCGGTCGAGCTCTGCCGGATCACAGACAAAAAGCGGGACCTGCTCCTTCTTGCAAGCCTGCTCCAGCACGGCCAAAGCCTCCGGCTCCTGCATGGCGGACACCGCGATGGAGCCCTTCTTTACAATCCCCGCCTTCTGCGAAGCGATCTTTGCAAGTGTATTTCCAAGAAATGCCTCATGGTCCATCCCGATAGGGGTAAAAACCTCCGCCAGCGTTGTTTTTACGATATTGGTGGCATCCAGAAGGCCGCCCATACCGCATTCCAGGATCACGATATCACAGCCTTTTTTCTGAAAATACCAAAAGCCCAGCGCCGTTTCCACCTCAAAGGAGGTCGGCTGCGAAAGGCCCTGCGTTACCATTTCCTCACAGGTCTGCTTCATCAGCTCCATACCCTGCAGCAGATCCCTTTTGGAGATCATACGCCGGCCGATCATGATCCGCTCCCGCCAGTCACAGATGGTGGGGGAAATGTAGCGTCCCACCTTCAGCCCGGCAACCTCCAGGGCAGATGCCAGATAAGCTCCCACGGAGCCCTTCCCGTTGGTTCCCGTGATATGGATAAACGCCAGCTGATCCTGGGGATTTTCCAGCCGCTCACACAGATGTTTGATATTGGAAAGCCCCGGCACTCTGCCGAGTGTATTCAGATACTCCAGGTATTCTCTGCACTGCTTTTCTGTCATTGTTTCCGCTTCCCCTTGCTGTCCATTGCTATGCGACATCACATTCTTTGCAAAGAGAAAGCCGATGGCAGATCCATCGGCTTTGCCTTTATTGCTTCTTCATCAGGTTTTACATAGAGGTGTAATCACCATAGCCACCGCCTGAAGAGGGCTGCAGCATGAATACCAGAATGATGATCCAGCCCACGCAGGGGATCAATCCCAGGAAGATGAAGGGCCAGCTCTTGCCCTGATCATTCAGTCTTCTTACTATAATGGCGATGTTGGGAATGATGGTTGCCAGGGAATACAGTCCGCCCAGAACCGCTCCCAGAATGGGGATAAAGCCAAGCGCACCGATCACCAGACCGATGATGATATCATTCAAAAATACATGCCAGAAGGTCTCCCTGCTGGTGCGTCCCTCAAAATCAAAGTAACGAAGCAGGATCTCCTCGCCCCAGGGCTTAAAGAAATCCGGTAATTTTTCTACAAAAGGTCTGAATTGTTCCATTTTTTTCCTCCTCATTGTCGGTCGATGGCGCTTTACATATCAAGCGCGTCAGAATCCACATCAACCACGCCGTTCAGGTTCAGCGTATTCAGCGTACGCCTCTTCATCCTTGCTTCCTCGGAAGCCTTCAGGATAAACTCCTTGACTTCTCTGGCATGCTTGATGTGATACAGTGTCAGGGTCGGTGAAGTATTGTCCCCGGTGTAGCAGATCACCGTCGCTACGCCGCAAAGACGCTCCATCAGAGTGGTCTCCATCTTCACATCCGTTACCTTGTACATGTAGCAATCGTCCTCTACGGTCTTCAGAAATCCTCTCTTCATGTTGAGCATTTCTTCATTGATCGTATAAACGGTGAAGGTCCACGGAAGGCCGAAGAACAGGATCCTCTTTCTTTCCCGAAATTCCATTTACATCTCCTCCAATCTGCCCATTTGATTTAGTATAACATAACCTGAAAAAAATAGCCAATTTTTTTATCACTGGATTCTTTTCAAAATGAAAAACCTGTGATAAACTGTTTTCAGTTTAGACAAAAACCCGTACACAACAGAAGTACCCGCAGAGCGTAAAGGAGAATGTGCTATGACAGCAAAAGAATGTATCTTGGGACGTCGCAGCATCCGAAAATTCACGGATCAGGCTGTTGATCATGCTCTTTTGGAACAGATTGTGGAAGAGGCTTCCTTTGCTCCGAGCTGGAAGCACACCCAGATCACCCGCTATATTGCCGTGGAAGGTGATCTGAAGGAAAAGATCGCTGCCGAAGGATTTTCGGCTTATCCTCCCAATGGAGATATCGTCAGATCGGCACCCGTGCTGATGGCGGTCACCTTCATTAAAAACCGCAGCGGCTTTGAACGGGACGGTTCCTATTCCACCGACCGCGAGGGTGGATGGCAGATGTTTGATACCGGTATTGCTTCCCAGACATTTTGCCTTGCAGCTTATGAGCACGGACTCGGCTCCGTGATCCTCGGCATTTTCGACAGACCCGTTATTTCCGAGCTCTTAGGTCTTCCCGAAGATCGTGAGTTGGTTTGTCTGATCCCTGTAGGATATGCCCAGAGCGAAGCGGTTGCACCGAAAAGAAAAGCTGTCAGTGATTTACTATCTTACCAATAGAGTAAAAACCGGAGATTCTTTCTCCGGTTTTTTTATAGCTAATTTTTCATTCAGAAAGGAAGGACTATGAGACATCTGATCAATCCACTGGATTTCACTGTCGAGGAGCTGGACGCTCTCTTTGATCTGGCCTCCGACATTGAAAAGAATCCCGCACACTATGCACACAAATGCGAAGGCAAGAAGCTGGCCACCTGCTTTTACGAGCCGAGCACCCGTACCAGGCTGAGCTTCGAGACCGCCATGCTGAATCTGGGCGGCTCCGTCATCGGCTTTTCCGATGCCGCCTCCTCTTCCGCTTCCAAGGGAGAAAGCGTTGCGGATACCATCCGCGTGATCTCCTGCTTTGCGGATATCTGCGCCATGCGGCATCCGAAGGAGGGCGCTGCCACGGTCGCCAGTACGCACAGCAGCATCCCGGTGATCAACGCAGGCGACGGCGGACACCAGCATCCCACACAGACCCTGACGGATATGCTGACGATCCGCGCCTTAAAGGGCCGGCTTTCGGACTACACCATCGGACTTTGCGGCGATCTGAAATTCGGACGTACCGTTCACTCCCTGATCAACGCCCTGTCCCGCTATGACAACGTCCGCTTCGTGTTTATCTCTCCCGAGGAGCTTCGGATCCCCGACTACCTCATCGATATGCTCAAGGAGCGCGGCATTCCCTACGAGGAGGTCATCCGCCTGGAGGATACCATCGGAAAGCTGGATCTTTTGTATATGACAAGGGTACAAAGAGAACGCTTCTTCAACGAAGAGGATTACATCCGTCTGAAGGATTTCTACATTCTCGATCAGGCCAAGCTGGAGCTGGCAAAGAAGGATATGCTGGTGCTCCATCCACTCCCGAGAGTGAATGAGATCTCCGTAGAGGTCGATGACGATCCCAGAGCCGTATATTTCAAGCAGGTACAGTACGGTGTCTATGTCAGAATGGCTCTGATCCTGACACTACTGGGCATCACAGACTGATAGGACCTGACAGCTGCTGTCTGACGGGCAGAGGAAACCTGACAAAGCTGCCCACAGGGCATAAAACCTAATACATACATAGGAGAAAACCATATGCTGAACGTAGGAAAAATCGAAGAAGGCTACGTGCTGGACCATATCAAAGCCGGAAAAAGCCTGACCATCTATCATTTGCTGCACCTGGATAAAACAGATGCCCAGGTCGCTATCATCAAAAATGCAAAGAGCAACAAAATGGGCAAAAAGGACATCCTGAAGGTAGAATGTCCGGTGGGCTCCATCAACCTGGATGTGCTTGCCTTTCTGGATCGCAAGATCACCGTCAACGTCATTCAGGACGGCGAGATCATGCACAAGGAGGATCTGATCCTTCCCAGAGAAGTCAAGAACGTCATCAAGTGCAAGAATCCGCGCTGCATCACCTCTATCGAGCAGGGACTGCCGCATATCTTTGTGCTGTCCGACGAGAAGAAGGGTGTGTATCGCTGCAAGTACTGCGAGGGAAAATATAACGAATACTAGAATCGTCTATGAAGCAGATTCGGCGGATGCGACGTAAATACTTCTATGAGCAGTCGACGAGATCTGACCCTCCGGCGGTGAGTTCGGCTTCCTGCGAAGCAGGAAACGTATGTCTGAACTAAGCCGGAGGGTGCAGATTCGGCGGATGCGGCGTAAAGGAAAAACCGACTCGTAATGAGCCGGTTTTCTTTCACTCTAGTATGTAACCGCGGGAAACGTTTTGAATTTCGGGAAGTATCGAAAGACCGCTTTCCCCAGGATCTGATCCTTCTGTACAAAGCAGTACTTCTTGGCGATGCCGTCCGCCTGGTCCTTTGCCAGTCCTGCCTCGATGGCTTCTCCCACCCAGTATCTGCTGTCCGCAGAATTGTTCCGGTTATCTCCCATCATAAAGTAGCATCCCTCGGGGATCTGTAAGCCGATCCCGTCATTGGCGATCACCCACTCTTCCTTCAGGTAGGGCTCATCGAGGGGCTCTCCGTTGATATAGACCTTGCCGGCCTTGATCTCCAGCTTTTCTCCCGGCAGACCGATCAGCCTCTTGATATAGTTTTCGGTCTCATCGACGGGATACTTAAAAATGATCACATCGCCTCTTTGAGGTTCCTTTTTGATGTAGGCCAGTCTGTTTCCGATCAGCCGGTCTCCCGGCATGATGGTGCTTTCCATGGATCCCGTTGGCACATTGGCATTGACGATCAAAAAATGGTTGATCAGCAGTGCAAATATCACCGCTACCGCAATGGTGATGATCCAGCTTATGATCTCTCTTGCAACGGAAAAGGACTCCTCCCCTTCCTGCATCACATTCACTTCTTCTTTTTCTTCCACACTCATAAATCCGGTTTGTATCCTTTCACTCTCTTACACAAAACTGATCACAGGCTCCGCGGGAGCAGCTGCTTTTTCTACGGATATCGCAGTCAGAACAGGTCCCTCCTTGCCATAGTCGGCAAAGTACTCGATGCCGACCTTCGCTGTCACTTTGATCCAGTCCTGTTCTTTTAATTCATCGATCTTATCATATTTGCAGGCATAGCCCAGAAATGCCATATCTTCGGCACAGCAGGTCATCGCCATACGCCCGGGAACAAAGTATCCCTTGGGAAATTCCTTGGGCTTCAGCACCTGTGCCAGATAGGAAACGGTCTTGCCCTTGTAGCGCTCAGCATTGTCCAGCACATCGATATACCATACGCCGTATTGCTGGTCATTCAGGGAAATGCTCTCTGCCGATACGTCATAAGGCAGATCCTCCTCCAGCGTCACATTGACCTCTCCGTTTTGATCCTCAAAGATCACCTCCGCCTGCTGGTTGATGGCCTTGATATTGCGCTTATAGGTCGGTATCTTATCCATGATCGTATCGCACCGGTTCATCAGGATCATCTCGGATTTGCGAAGGTGCTCCGCCAACAGAGATTTCATATTGGTAAAGTAGGTGGCAAAGGTGGAGCCGTCGATCATGGTGATCTGCTGCTCTAATTTCCAATGCCAGGGGAACTTGATGTTTTTGCTGTTCCACATGCCGTTGAACTCGATGATCACTCTGGCCGGTCTGTGTTTTTTCTCCAGGACGATCAGGTTCTGCGGGGTAAAATCCTCCTCATCCTCGATCAGCTCCATAACGGCTCTGCTTTTTTTCAAAAGCGCTTCATCATACTCTACCTCGCCTTCCTCACAAACGATCACCAGTGTGGTGCCCTTGGTCTGGAAATAGGGCTGTGAAATGGTATATTCGATGAACATCGTCTTTCCGCTGTCCAAAAAACCGTTGATCATAAATACAGGTATCATGCTTACTTGTCACTCCTTATAAACAATGCCTTCAGGGCATCTTCCTTCAGATCGGAGCCGATCACACAGATCTTTCCGGTCACCTCAGCGCTGCCGCTTCTGACCTCGCTCTCTTCGGGCACATAGTCAAAGTGTATGAAGCTTCCGTCTCCGGCCGGCAGCATACCCTTACTGCGCAGGATGTAACCGTAGGTTTCCTGATCATCCAGTTTTTTCAGGATCTGCTCCACCTCTTCCTTGGTATAAACATCCGGTGTCTCCATGCCCCAGCTGGTGAAGACTTCATCTGCATCATGGTCATGATGATGGTGGCCGCAGCTGCAAACACCGTTTTCATCATAGTGATGATGATGCTCGTGATCATGGTCGTGATGGTGCTCATGCTCCTCATGGTCATGGTCATGATCGTGGTGGTGCTCATGCTCCTCGTGATCGTGGTCGTGATGATGCTCATGCTCCTCGTGATCATGGTCATGATGGTGCTCATGCTCCTC
>JAILHW010000067.1 GCA_024695605.1 Lachnospiraceae bacterium
GCCAGAATCACGGCGTTCCTGTCCCCCTGTGTTCCTAACACAGAAGAACCGTCCCTCTGTGTTCTTACCTCTGTGTTCTTACCTCTGTGTTCTTACTTGATTTTGCCGGTCTTGGGGAAGCCCTTCCCGCGCAGGAATCCCTTGTAGGCCTTTTTCTTCTTGGCCGGAGCCTTGAAGACCGCCTTGGCAAAAATGCCCTTGAAAGCGGATGCCCCCACCTTTTTCCTGGTCAGCTTGGTGCTCTTGCAGGTGATCGTCTTTAAGGACTTACAGCCGTTAAACGCCTTCGCACCGATGGATGTAATGCCCTCCGGGATCACTACGCTCTTTAGCTTCTTTTTGTTTCTAAAGGCCTTGGCTGCAATGCCGGTTACCTGATAGGTCACATCATCAACGGTAATCTTAGCTGGGATCTTCGCAGTCTTTGTGTTCTTCGGTACACTCTTGATCGCCACCTGTGGTTTTGCGGCATCATCGGAGGTTACCTGATAGGAAAATCCGCTTTTTTTGTCCTTCAGGATCTTACCCTTTGCAGCAGGCTTTACGCCGGTTGCAGGGATCGTCTCACCCTTTTTGATCAAAGCGCCGCAGGCCTTGCAGTGAATGTCTCCGGTATAGCCGTCCGCCTTAGCGGTAGCTTCCTTCTTTCCTATGATCTCTTCGGGACCCTCATGATGGTTCGGATCCTTGGGGATCACAACCTCCGAGGGCTGAAGGGCTACATATCCTTCCGCATCGGCAAAGTATTTGCCGCAGCCCTCACAAACGTAACACTCCTTACTGCCTTCCTTGCAGCAGGTGGCCGCAACCGCTTCGTGTTTCACACGCTTATGCAGATGCTTTTCTACCGCAAAGCCGCTGGATGATTTTTCCGTGATCTGATCCACATTCAGAGTATCGCCGCGGATCTCAATGGAAGCACCTACCATGGTATCCTCCTTGCCGGGAAGCTCACCCTCGAACTTCTTTTCCTTACCTGTCGTATCCTTCTTAATAACCGTGATCTTATCACCGCCATGTCCGACAAACTCAATGCTGCCATCCGCATCCAGCACAACCTTCGTGGCATCACTTTCCTCTGCATTCAGCTTTCCGGTAATGGTATCGCCCTTGGATGTGACGCTCAGATACTTGTCATTATCGATCATGGCAACCTTCAATGGATCCTGCGCCGATGTCCCCGGCTTCTTGGATACGGTAGATTCATCCTCTGCCTTCACAAAGATCACGGACTTATGATCCCTTGCATCCGCATCAGACTTCTTCTGTCCCAGGGTATAATCCATTGCCCGCATACCGAAGACTTCCTGTTCCCTGCCGGCCACAGGCGTAACCACATCATCCTTCACGGTAGCCACAACCTTGGAGGAACCCGCTTCTGTTGCGGAAACGGTATAGGTATCCTCATTGATCAGCATACTGCGCATACGATACCGCATACGATAGTTCAGCTGGGATCTCATACGATACCGCATACGATATCTCATACGATATCTCATACGATAACGCATACGGTACCTCATACGATAACGCATACGATAACGCATACGATAACGCATACGATACATCATACGATACCGCATACGGTACTTCATCTTCGCTCTCATACGAGCCTGCATCAGCGTCCGCTCATCGGCTGTATAGGTGGCAGGATCCTTCTCAAGCAGACCGGCATAAGTAATTTCATCCTGCTCTGTCCACACATAGGGATCCGTCCCATCGCCGACTCCTATCACATTATAAATGGACTCATCTGAATTGGGCTCATCTGTGTCCGTCCAGTCGTAGGACGTATCGTTCTTTCCTGCACAGCCGTAGGTCTTAAACAGACTCTCATCTGTAGAATCCCATTCATAATCTGTATCATCCTTTCCCACAACACCAAATTCCCCAAACAGCTCCTCATCTTCTTTTGTCCACTCATAGTCATGATCCGTAGCCGCTCCGACTTCCTGGAACCATCCTTCATCAGCTTCTCCCCATGTATAGGATGTATCGTCCTTATCTGCCACCCCATAGGTCTGAAACAGCTCTTCATCCGAATCTTTCCAGTCGTATCCGTCATCCTCTTTTTCAGCGGTGCCATACGCCTGATATAGCTTCTCATCCTCCTCGGTCCAGTTGTAGGTATTGTCCGATTTATCAGCCGGCTCAAAATCCGAATACAACTGCTCATCCTTCTCGGTCCACTCATACGCCTGATCATTTGCAGGCGCTGCGCCGTAATCCTCCAGCAGCTGATCATCCGCATCGGTCCACGTGTAATCATCATCCGCAGCACAGCCATACTCGTCATACCACTTCTCTTCCTGATCGCTCCAGGGAGCCGCGTTATACTGATCCTCCGTAACCGGTCCGCCCAGCTCCTGATACAGCTCCTCCTCTTCGTCCGTCCAGGGCTTTTGCTGATACAGCATCTCCTCCGCAACGCTCCAGGCCCAGTCCAGATACGCCTCTTCATCCGCAGCTGTCCACGCCGTATCATCTCCGTCTTCTATGATCCACTCCGCATCATTGTAAAGCCCCTTGTCCATATAGACAGCAGAATAGATGTCATAGGGAATAAAGGTGATAAAGCTTTCCTTTGCCACACTGTCAGGTACATTCATCGTACCCCAGATTGGCGCATTGATCCCTTCGCCGCCCAGATCATAGTACCAGCCATCCACATATCCGTCGCCCTCATGCCCAAAGGTGATCTTCCTTGTTTCTCCGGGCCAGTTGCTGTCATAGATGTAAATGTAACCATATTCAGCATTAAACTCATAATCATAAGCCAGAACCGCATGACCACCCTCCGGGCCGAACAGTCCGATGATCACCGGATTCTTACCCTTTTCCTTTCTCATTGCATCCATACAGGCCTGGTCGCCTTCATTTAAGATATAGCAAAGCTGCACCCTTACATCATACTGGGAAAGATGCATTTCCTCGATAAACCGCTTAAGCGCATCGCCGGAGACATCCGGATCGCCGTCTCCCTTGATGGCGGTATTGTACAGTCTGTCAGCGTTCTTTGCATAGTCGGAAAGTCCGATCCCGTTGTTTCCCATAAACATGGCACTGCTTGCAGACAGGCCATAGCAGCTTCCGCCCCAGGGTTCATCATAGAAATAATGCATGAAATCCCCCTTGCTGCCAAATACCGAACGATATCTGGCAATGGGAATGCTGTAGCCCTCCCGGTATTTCAGGCCATCATAGGTATTGGCAAAGGGATAGGAAATATCCCGGATCACGATCTTTCTGGTAAACAGCCCCGGCTCGTCCGGTCCCCGGTCAATGCGAAACAGCTCTGCATCCTTTGCCGATGCGGACCAGGTGGTCCCCTTTCCGCCCTTCAAGGCGTTACAGTTGGCAAAAATCCCGGCCTCCTTATTTTCAACGGAATCCGCAGTCAGCGTATCGGAAGCAAAGATCGTGGTAAGCGCCGCACACGCGGAGAACATTCCCTCGACGTTCTTTACACCTAAGGTATCAAAGCCGGACAGATCCAGATGATTCACGCTGGAGCACCCGGAAAACATCCCGGCCATGGTGGTGACATGGCTCGTATCAAACGTAAGGCCATAGATATACTGCAGATTCGAACAGCCGTAAAACAGGTTGCTCATATCCACACAGCTTGTGGTATCAATCCCTTCAAGATCGATCGCTTCCAGCTGGCTGCACTCACTGAACATGGCAGTCATCTTTTTCACCCCGGAAAAATCAGCCAGCCTGATATCCAGCCGGTCAAGGTATGACAATCCGGCAAAGAGCTCTGTTGCATCCTCCGGAAGCAGCACCTCATGTCCCAGAATGATAGCACCTGTCTTGTTTACAATAACGCTGGTATCTCCCTCTTTCGGCAAATAGCTTTGAAGGCAAACCCGATACTCCCGCTCTCCGATACTCATATAGGAGGGAATCTGAATGACCACCTCCGGTAGGGTCACATAGGAAAATGTAGTTTCCTTAATCCCCTTCAGATAGATGATACCTGCTTCCGCATCCAGTTCATAGGTAAAATCAGACTCCGTCACCAGAACAGGTGCTTCCTCATATGAACAAAAATACCCGGAATCATAATCTGAATCTACAACCGCTAATTGAGAGCCCAACACGGAAACGCCGTCGCAGCTTGTCCCGCGGCCGCCGACCAGGTTTTCACATCCGAGAAACATGTCGGCATCCCCCGGCTCCCCGTCAACGGTATTGTCCCGGCTCTTAACAAAGCCTTCCGACAGTCCATCTCCCAGAATCGAAATTCCTCCGGAAAGAATAGTCTGCAGGTTTTTACAGCCTGCGAACATCCTTCTGACATCCGTTGCATTCTGCGCATCCGCAAGCATCTTCAGATCCAGGCTTTCCAGAGAGCTGCAGCCCATAAACATCTCGGCAAGAGCAGTGAGTTTTTCCGTATTGCTTTCCGTGCAAAAGTCAATCTGTCTTGCGCTCTTACAATCCTTGAACATCCGTGAAAAATCCGTCACTGTTCCAAGCGGCATTGCCCCGCCAAGGTAAAACCGTTTCACGTTGTAGCAGTATGCAAAGACTCCGACGCCGCCAATCTCAAGCCCTTCCCCGCAGGAAATATACTCCAGGTCATCCAGTGCGCCTGCCGCCTGCTGCGCTCCCGCTTTCCGTTCCACGCCGCCCATGCTCTTTAACAAAACGCGAAATTCTCTGCCTCCATCCTCAATATAGGCAGGGATCATAATACTGGTCACCTTTCCCGATGCAGGCCCCTTATACTTGTCCAAAACAATATATTCATGGGTATCTACCCCATCTGACAATTCAGCGGTATGATAGTCCCAGTATGTCAGCGGTGTTATAACAGGCTCCGCCTCGGAAGACAGATCCTCTTCTTTCGCAGATTGTCCAGGCTCACCGGCATAAATCTGCGCGGTCTCGGCAAAGGGTTCCATGATGCCGGCTGCTGTCAGCATAAACGCCATAGAAAAAGCCAAAAATCTGGTCGCTGTTCGTTTTTTCATTTGCGCCTCCTTACAAAGTCTGCCTTCCATCTCCACCTTGATACGGTCAATTTGCTCTGCCCTTTTCCTTTACACCCTTCAGAAGCATATAGGTGTCATGGTAGGTGATCTCTCTTCCCTCCGTCAACAGATACCGAAGGTCTTCCCTTACAGCATCCTGATCAAAGAGCTCCGACAGCCAGGGTGCATAGCGGGTTCCGCTTCCCGCCTTCAGCTCCTGCACAAACTCGGTGAGGGTCTTGCCCCTGCTATAGCTTCTTCCCACGGAATCCGTTGCCGCATCCAGAGAATCCGCACACATGACAAGATCGATAATGGGCTTTAATGGACTGTCCTTTGTTTTGAACTCCTCCGGATACCCCCGGGAGTCATCATAGAATTTATGATGTCCCAATGCCACATCCACATAATCCTTGGTGGATTCATGACG
>JAILHW010000070.1 GCA_024695605.1 Lachnospiraceae bacterium
GCGCACACACATTTCATTCACGAGCTCACCGACTCCCTTTGGGGATTCGTTAGCTGTGGGAGGACATAGGGTCCGCCACTACCACAATATTAGGAGGTGCCAAAATGGCAAAGAAAGTAGAAGGTTACATCAAGTTACAGATTCCTGCCGGCAAGGCAACGCCGGCACCGCCGGTTGGTCCCGCTTTGGGTCAGCACGGTGTAAACATCGTTGAATTCACCAAGCAGTTCAACGCACGTACTGCCGATCAGGGTGATATGATCATCCCGGTAGTGATCACTGTCTATGCAGACAGGAGTTTTTCCTTCATTACGAAGACTCCCCCTGCTGCAGTTCTTCTGAAGAAGGCTTGCAAGATCCAGTCCGGTTCTGCAGTGCCCAACAAGACCAAGGTCGCTAAGATCTCCAAGGCAGAGGTTCAGAAGATCGCAGAGCTGAAGATGCCGGATCTGAATGCAGCATCTTTGGAAGCAGCAATGAGTATGATCGCAGGTACCGCAAGATCTATGGGTATCACGGTTGAGGATTAATAGGAGGAGCAGAATATGAAGCACGGAAAGAAATATGTTGAAGCTGCGAAACTGGTAGACCGTTCCCAGCTTCTGGAGCCTGCAGAGGCAGTCTCCCTGATCAAGAAGACTGCAACCGCTAAGTTTGACGAGACCGTTGAGGTACATATCCGTACAGGTTGCGACGGACGTCATGCAGATCAGCAGATCCGTGGCGCGGTTGTACTTCCCAACGGAACCGGTAAGACGGTTCGCGTTCTGGTATTCGCGAAGGGTGACAAGATCAACGAGGCTGAGGCTGCCGGTGCTGATCATGTTGGTGGCGATGAGCTGATCCCGAAGATCCAGAACGATGGATGGCTTGACTTTGATGTAGTTGTAGCAACTCCCGACATGATGGGTGTTGTAGGTCGTCTCGGTAAGGTGCTCGGTCCTAAAGGACTTATGCCCAACCCCAAGGCTGGTACCGTTACAATGGACGTTGCAAAAGCAATTGCCGATATCAAGGCAGGTAAGATCGAGTACAGACTGGACAAGTCCAACATCATTCACTGCCCGATCGGAAAGGCATCCTTCGAGGAGAATCAGCTGGTTGAGAACTTCAACGCACTGATGGAAGCGATCATGAAGGCTAAGCCCAGCACTCTGAAGGGTCAGTACCTTCGTTCCGTAACCCTGGCAACCACCATGGGCCCCGGCGTGAAGGTCAGCACAGTGAAGCTGTAAATCAGATCACGAAAACAAGTAAAGCGACAGTCATCGACTGTCGCTTTTTTCGTTTGTAAGATGCTCAGTTGGGGGCGCTTTGAATAGGAATCTTTTGCGCCGGCATCCGTCTCCCGGCTATTGGGAAAGCGGCGCAGCTGTGGTATAATATCTCTATCTTTGTGATTCGGAGCGATAGTATGAAAAAAGCGATTATCGTATTTGTTGTGGTATTCAGTATGGTTGTCCTTCTGGGCTGCCTTGGACTATACTATTATACCCAGCGGCAGGTTGCAATCCGGGAGGAGCAGCTGGCTGAACAGAGCGCCCATTTGCGGGAGACGAGCGAGTCTGAGATTGCAGCGGATGCATCCTTCGGGACGGATCCGGCCATGGCAGGGGCAAAAGCGGAAGCCTCAGAGCCGGAGGGGGATGAAGAGAAGGCCGCAAAAGAGGAAGCGTCAAATGCTGAGGAAGCGCCGCTTGCAAGGATCGATACCGATCTGGAGCCGATAGAGGATACCGGAGCAGAAGCAGGGGAAACTGCGGATTCCGGAGAGGATGCAGATATGCAGCAGGCGGAGACGACAGCGAGCGCTCCCGTTACGCTGGTCTTTACCGGAGATATCTGCTTTCATGATCCTTTTGCCAACATGGGAGCGTACAGACAAAGGGGAAGCAGCATCGATAACTGTATTGATTCCTTCTTGCTTTCCGAGATGCGGTCTGCGGACATTTGTGTGGTCAACAATGAGTTCCCTTACTCTGACCGGGGAGCGCCCCTGCCAGAGAAAACCTATGCCTTCCGGAGCAAGCCGGAGAATGTTTCGATTCTGAAGGATATGGGTGTGGATGTAGCAGGCATTGCCAATAATCATGCGTATGATCACGGACAGGAAGCGTTTTTGGATACGCTGGACATACTGACGGCAGCGGGGATCCCCTATGTGGGCGGCGGACATGATCTGGCTGAGGCCTCTTCGCCTGTGATCCTGGAAAAGGGCGGCATGAAGATCGGGATCCTGGCGGCAACCCAGATCGAGAGAAACTGGTCGCCGGATACGAAGGGCGCTACAGAATCCTCACCCGGCGTGATGCGCTGCTTTACGGAGGAGGAGCTGCCGAGATTTCTGGAGGCGATCCGAAAAGCTGACAGCCTGTGCGATTTTCTCGTGGTCTTTGTTCACTGGGGCTCGGAGAATACGGATGAGCTGGATTTCAGACAGACGGGACAGGCAAAGGAGTTTGCACTCGCGGGTGCGGATCTGATCGTGGGCGCCCATCCCCACTGCCTGCAGGGGCTGGGGATCAGCGAGGGGGTTCCGGTGATCTATAGCCTCGGCAACTACTGGTTTAATTCCAAGACCGTGGATACCGCACTTTTGAAGGTGGTCGTAAAGGATGGAAGGGCTGAGAAGGTCCAGATGATCCCCGCGCTGCAGCACGATTGCAGAACGGATCATCTGGAGGGGGCGGAGGCGCAAAGAGTCATCTCTTACCTCAACAGTATTTCCATAGACGGCGCAGTACTGGATGAAAACGGAGTGCTGATCCGCTGAAAAAGCGCATAAAATACACAAAAAGTCGGATTTTTGCCTTGACAGGGGCGGTTTGCTGTGGTAAGGTAAGCAAGGTCTGTAAAAGACTATGCCGAAGACAGCAGGTGTCCGGATGGACGTAAGAAGCAAAACGCAGCGCCTGCCGAGGAGATCAGGATTCGTAAACTTTTTGTGAAACGAGTACCTCCCTGTGTTTTCGGGGAGGTTTTTTTACGCTCCTATATCGGCGATCAAATTTATAAAGGAGGTAAAATAATGGCTAAGGTTGAATTGAAGCAGCCCATCGTTGAGGAAATCTCCAATGCGATCAAGGACGCCCAGTCTGTTGTCCTCGTAGATTACAGAGGACTGACGGTTGAGCAGGATACCAGACTTCGCCGCCTGTGCCGCGAGAATGGTGTAACCTACAAGGTTTACAAGAACACCATGATGAACTTCGCATTCAAGGGCACGGATTTCGAATGTCTGTCATCCCTTCTGGAAGGTCCCAGCGCAGCAGCGATCTCTACGACGGATGCAACAGCTCCCGCTCGTGTAATGGGCAAGTTTGCAAAAGAGGCAGACAAGCTTGAGATCAAGGGCGGTGTTGTGGAAGGAGTGCAGTATGATGCAGCAGGAATCGCAAGCATCGCTACCATTCCCGGAAGAGAAGAGCTTCTTTCCAAGTTACTTGGAAGCTTACAGTCTCCTATCGCTAACTTTGCTCGCGTCATGAATCAGCTTGCTGAAAAAGGCGGCGCAGGCGAGGCAGCAGCAGAGGCACCTGCAGCAGAGGAAGCTCCCGCAGCTGAGGCAGAGGCTCCCACAGAAGAAGCACCTGCAGCTGAAGCAGCAGAAACTCCCGCTGAGTAAGCGGCAAACAAAACTGAAAATTTGAAGACATTTGAAGAATAATGGAGGAAAAACAAATGGCAAAGTTATCTATTGATGAGATCATCAGTGCAGTTGAAGAGCTTACCGTTCTTGAGCTTAACGATCTGGTAAAGGCTTGTGAAGAGAAATTCGGCGTTTCTGCAGCAGCAGGCGTTGTAGTAGCAGCAGCAGGCGCAGCAGGCGGTGCAGCTGAGGAAGAGAAGACTGAGTTTGACGTAGAGCTTACCGAGGCTGGTGCAAACAAGGTTAAGGTTATCAAGGTTGTTCGTGAGGTTACCGGTCTTGGACTGAAGGAAGCTAAGGACACCGTTGAGGCAGCTCCGAAGGTAATCAAGGAAGGCGCTTCTAAGGAAGAGGCTGAGGAGATCAAGGCTAAGCTTGAGGCTGAAGGCGCAAAGGTTACTTTGAAGTAATCCGCTTTTTGCAAAGAAAGAACAATAAGCATTTGCTTATGGGAAGGAAAGTCCGGGAAGTTCCCGGGCTTTCTTGTCCTGAAAGATCAGTCGGTCAGTGTATGCGCCGGGCCCTGAAAAGGAGCGGCGCGGGAGTGGGAAAACGGAGAGCAGAGCGTGGAGAGAAGAATCGAAACCGTAATACAGAAACTGATGGCGGTGGCCGCTGCTTTGCTTGTATGTTTCCTGGTCCTTGTGATCGGTTATGGTTTTTCACATCCGGACAGCTATGGTGAACTGAAAGGTACGTGGAGTACGTTTCGAATGGTCGTCACCCTGGCGTCCGGTATTTTATTTTATCTGCTTCTTTTGCATCTCCTGACAGGGCTTTTGGAACGGGCCGGCGGGAAAAAGAGAAGGCTGGCTTTGATCCTGGCGGTGGCAGCGGCTGTTTGTCTGCAGCTTTTTTTGACGATCCGGTATCCGGTGCAGATCTGGTGGGATAATACCAGCGTGCTGTCAAGTGCCATCAGCATTGTGGATCACAGACCCGAATACTTTGATCAGATCTACTTCAACCAGCTCGGACATCAGAACTGCTTTCTGTTTCTGACGGTGATCCTTACGTATATCGCAAGGATCGTTGGGATCGCGGATGCGTATCTGACGCTGTACTTCAGCCTGCTGGATGTGGTGATGCTGGATGCGGCGATGGCGGTTTTTCTGCTTTTGATCAAAAGACTCCGCTCCGGAAAGGATGCGGCGCGGGTGCTTTTGCTGGTGCTGACCTGTCCCGGAATGTATCTGTGGTGTGCCTATTACTACACCACCAACGTTTCGATCCTGTTCATGAGTCTGTATTTTTATCTGCTGCATGCCATGTGGGAGAAAAAGAGAAGCGTTCCCTTTTACATCGGCTTTGGGATGCTGACGGTGTTCGGGTGTCAGTTCCGCGCGACCATGCTGCTTTGCGTGGTGGCGACCGTGATCTTTCTTGTGTTTCGAAGACCGAAGGCGCTGCTTCGGGCCGGCGCTTTTCTGGTGCTTGGAGGCATCCTGATGCTGGGACTTTTACGGTTTTCGTATGAGAGGATGATCCCGGAATATGATGCCGATGCCCGCTTTCCGGTCTATCACTGGCTGATGATGAGCGCGCAGGGAAACGGTGAGTACAATGATGCGGACCTGGCCTTTACCTCTTCCTTTGCAACAAAGGAGGAAAAGACGCAGGCGACCAGGCAGGAATACCTAAGAAGGCTGAAGGAGATGGGGCCTGCGGGCGTGGCGGCGCTCTTTGTCAGAAAGACGGTACACAACTGGTCCTATGGGAATCATTCCTATTACCCGCTGTTCCATCGGTATGACGGACTGACGGATGTGCTCTGGACGCCCAGACATCAGGTTATGTTCTTTGCAGAGCAGGTCTGGCACCTGACGCAGCTTTTGCTGGTACTGCTCGGTGCGGCCTTGCAGGTAGTGCATCGGTGGAACGCAGGGCGCGAGGAGCAGGGAGCCGGCGCGGCAAGCGTTGTCAGCGTTTCCTCGCAGGTCGGCAATCCGGAGAGCATCGGTAAGACAGAGGCCCAAGAGGCGGGAGCGCCCGATGGGCCCCAAAAGCCTGGCACATCCCCTGCGGATTGGGAGTGGCTGTTTATGGTGGCACTTCTCGGCGGCTTTTGCTTCTATCTGCTTTGGGAAACCTTCCCTTATTACAGCGTAGGATTTTTGGGACTCATGGCGGCCCTTTGTCCGGAGGGTATGGAACTTTCAAAGCGGGGCTTTCATGCGGCAGGCAAAAAGCTTCCCAAAGCTGCAGCCTTCGCACTGATCCTTTTGCTTGCGGCCCTTCCCATAGGCGGCGTGGCTGCAACAAACTGGCCTAAGACGGTCACTCCCGTGGTGACCCAGAAAAAGTTCAATCAGATGTACGATATGGGCACCTGCGAGGTCCTGACCCAGACCTTTGAGGCAGACCGGGATTTTGATACCATCCGCATCTGGATTTCCAAGCGGGATCTGTCCAACGCTTCCGGCGGCAGCTATGAGATCTCCATCACAGGAGAGCGAAGCGGCGAAGTCTTTCGCAAGGACTATTCCACCGAAGGACTTGAGAGGGTGGATGAGGTGATCGAAACCTTCCCCTTGGCAGCGGCAGAGGGGAGCGAGCAGTTTACGCTGACGATCAGGCGGCTATCCGGAGGCAAGGACAATCCTCTGAGCGTTGGGGCCTATCTGAATCCGGATGATCCCTATCTGTTTGGCGAAATGGCAGCGGATGGCAAGACGCTGAAAGAGGAAATGTTCTTTACGGTGACCTGCGGCGGCCCTGATGATGTGATCCGTCTCTATGGAGAGGGAAATTAATGGCGAAAAAATCGTTAGAAATTTATTAAAATTATGATTGACTTGCAAAAAGTATTGTGTTATAGTGGATGTTGCACTTTTGGCGATAGTGGTATCACTATGCCCAAATGACTAAAAACAGCGAGGTGAATTGTCAATGGAAAAGAACCGTATACGTCCCGTTGCTTCCGGTAAGCACACGCGTATGAGTTATTCCCGGCAAAAGGAAGTCCTGCAGATGCCGGATCTCATTGAGGTCCAGAAGAAATCCTACAACTGGTTTCTGGAGGAAGGCTTGAAAGAGGTGTTCAAGGACATCTCCCCGATCGAAGACTACAGCGATCAGCTCAGCCTTGAATTTGTGGACTACCGCCTGTGCACCGATGAGATCAAGTATTCCATCGAGAAGTGCAAGGAACGGGATGCAACTTATTCTGCGCCGCTTCGAGTGAAAGTGCTCCTGTATAATAAAGAGAAGGATAAGATCACAGAACTTGAGATCTTTATGGGAGAGCTTCCTCTGATGACTGAAACCGGTACCTTTGTGATCAATGGTGCGGAGCGTGTCATTGTCAGTCAGCTCGTAAGATCCCCCGGCATTTACTATGCCATCGATCATGATAAATTGGGAAAAGAGCTCTTTTCCTGTACCGTGATCCCGAACCGCGGAGCGTGGCTCGAGTATGAAACGGATCCCCATGACGTATTCAACGTACGTGTAGATAAGACCCGTAAAGTTCCTGTTACGGTATTTTTGCGTGCTCTGGGAATCGGTACGAATAAAGAGATCCTCGAACTGTTCGGCGATGAGCCGAAGATTTTGGCATCCCTGGAAAAGGATCCCACCATCAGTGAGAAGAATCCCGAGGGAAGCTATGAAGAGGGTCTGCTGGAGCTGTATCGTAAGATCCGTCCCGGTGAGCCTCTGAGCGTGGAGAGCGCTGAGAGCCTGATCCAGGCGATGTTCTTTGACCCCCGCAGGTATGACCTGGCAAAGGTGGGCCGTTATAAATTCAACAAGAAGCTGATGCTGAAGAACCGGATCGCAGGTCATGTGCTTGCAGACGATGTGGTATCTCCTTATACCGGAGAGATCATCGCAAGCGCAGGTGAGACCGTGACCGAAGAGATGGCAGACAATATCCAGAATGCTGCCGTTCCCGCTGTTTTCATTGAGGGCGAGGAGCGTAAGATCAAGGTTCTTTCCAATATGATGGTAAATCTGACAAACTACGTAGATTGCGATCCGAAGGATCTGGGAATCACGGAGCTTGTTTATTTCCCTGTGCTCCAGGAGATCCTCCAGGAGTATGCGGATCAGCCGGAGCAGCTGGCAGATGTGATCGCAAGAAGCGTTCACTCTCTGATCCCCAAGCATGTGACCAAGGAAGACATTCTCGCTTCCATCAATTACAATATGCATCTTGAGTATGGCATCGGTAACAAGGATGACATCGACCACCTTGGCAATCGTCGTATCCGTGCGGTGGGTGAGCTTTTGCAGAACCAGTACCGTGTCGGTATGACCAGACTGGAGAGAGTGGTCCGCGAGAGAATGCAGACACATGATGCAGAGGAGGTTACTCCCCAGTCCCTGATCAATATCAAGCCTGTGCAGGCAGCGGTTAAGGAGTTCTTCGGATCTTCCCAGCTGTCCCAGTTTATGGATCAGAACAATCCCTTGGGTGAGCTGACTCACAAGAGACGTCTTTCCGCTTTGGGACCCGGTGGTCTGTCAAGAGACCGTGCCGGATTCGAGGTACGTGATGTGCACTATTCCCACTACGGAAGAATGTGCCCGATTGAGACCCCTGAAGGTCCCAATATCGGTCTGATCAACTCCCTTGCTTCCTATGCAAGGATCAATGAGTATGGTTTCATTGAAGCGCCTTACAGAAAGGTGGACAAATCCGATCCGGAAAATCCGAGAGTAACGGATGAGGTTATTTACATGACCGCGGATGAGGAAGATAAGTACTATGTAGCCCAGGCTTCCGAGCCTCTGGATGCGGAAGGACACTTCAAGCGTTCCTCCATCGCAGGCAGATACCGTGAGGAGACCCAGGAGTACTCCAAGAAAAAGATCGATTTTATGGATGTGTCTCCCAAGATGATCTTCTCGGTGGCTACGGCGCTCATTCCGTTCTTGCAGAACGACGATGCCAACCGTGCGCTGATGGGTTCCAACATGCAGCGTCAGGCAGTGCCGCTTCTGTTTACGGAAGCTCCTGTGGTAGGTACCGGTATGGAGACCAAAACCGCAGTTGACTCCGGTGTTTGCGTGGTGGCAAAGGAAAGCGGTACCGTTGATTCCGTTTCCTCCAAAAAGATCACCATGACAACGGATGAGGGCAAGAAGGTCGAGTATGTACTGACCAAATTTGCAAGGTCCAACCAGTCCAACTGCTACAACCAGAAGCCTATCGTGGAAAAGGGCGAGCATGTAGAGGCAGGACAGGTGATCGCAGACGGTCCTTCCACCGAGGGCGGCGAGCTGGCACTGGGTAAGAACCCGCTGATCGGCTTCATGACCTGGGAAGGCTACAACTACGAGGATGCCGTTCTGCTTTCCGAGAGACTGGTGCAGGAGGATGTTTACACTTCCATCCATATTGAAGAGCATGAATCCGAGTCCAGAGATACCAAGCTCGGACCCGAAGAGATCACCAGAGACGTACCGGGCGTTGGTGAAGATGCCCTCAAGGATCTGGATGAGCGCGGAATCATCCGCATCGGTGCAGAGGTCAGAGCAGGTGATATCCTTGTCGGAAAGGTAACGCCGAAGGGCGAGACCGAGATGACCGCAGAGGAAAGACTCCTTCGTGCGATCTTCGGAGACAAGGCAAGAGAAGTGCGTGATACCTCTTTGAAGGTACCGCATGGTGAGTACGGAATCGTAGTAGATGCCAAGGTATTTACCAGAGAGAACGGCGATGAGCTGGCTCCCGGTGTCAACCAGGCAGTTCGTATTTATATCGCACAAAAGAGAAAGATCTCAGTCGGCGACAAGATGGCAGGTCGTCACGGAAACAAGGGTGTGGTTTCCCGCGTGCTTCCGGTAGAGGATATGCCTTACCTGCCCAACGGACGTCCGCTGGATATCGTATTGAATCCCCTTGGTGTGCCTTCCCGTATGAACATCGGGCAGGTGCTGGAAATCCACCTTTCACTTGCAGCCAAGGCGCTTGGCTTCCATGTGGCAACGCCCGTATTTGACGGCGCAAGAGAGAGCGACATCATGGATACCCTGGAGCTGGCAAACGACTATGTCAATCTCGAGTGGGATGAGTTTAAGAAAAGACATGGGGAAGAGCTTCTCCCCGAAGTACTGGATTATCTGTATGAAAACAGAGATCACAGAGCGCTCTGGAAGGGCGTTCCGATCTCAAGAGACGGTAAGGTAAGACTGAGAGACGGCCGCACCGGAGAGTATTTCGATTCACCGGTTACCATCGGACACATGCATTACCTGAAGCTCCATCACCTGGTAGATGATAAGATCCATGCACGTTCTACCGGACCGTACTCCCTTGTAACACAGCAGCCTCTCGGCGGTAAGGCCCAGTTCGGTGGCCAGCGTTTCGGAGAGATGGAGGTTTGGGCCCTCGAGGCTTATGGTGCATCTTACACGCTGCAGGAGATCCTGACCGTGAAGTCCGATGATGTGGTAGGACGTGTCAAGACCTACGAAGCCATCATCAAGGGCGAGAACATTCCGGAGCCCGGAATTCCCGAGTCCTTCAAGGTGCTCTTAAAGGAGCTGCAGTCCTTAGGACTTGATGTAAAGGTTCTGGATGAGAACGACGAAGAGATCGAGCTGAAGGAAAACCTCGACTACTCGACACCCGGCGCTCACATCCGGGATGATATGGAAGGCACGAACCGCGGCGGTTATAATGCCGAGAGAGAATTCAAGGCAAGCGGCGGTGCCAATATCCAGGCATTTGATGCGGATTCCGAAGAGCTTGTGGATGTGGATGATGCGGACTTTGATGAAGAGGAAGAGTTCGATATGGACGTCGATGACAGCTATGATGACGGCGGAGACGGCGAAGAGTATTGATCCTCACAGAGCGTAAACAGGTCAAAAGGAGAACTGCAATGTCAGAGAACAGAAATGAAACGTACGAACCGGTAAGCTTTGACAAGATCCGTATCGGTCTTGCTTCACCGGAAAAGATCAGAAAATGGTCAAGAGGCGAGGTGACCAAGCCCGAGACCATTAACTACCGTACCTTGAAGCCCGAAAGGGAAGGCCTTTTCTGCGAAAGGATCTTCGGTCCCTCCAAGGATTGGGAGTGCTACTGCGGAAAGTATAAAAAGGGCCGCTATAAAGGCGTGATCTGCGATAAGTGCGGGGTTGAGGTAACCAAATCCAGCGTCCGCAGAGAGCGTATGGGACATATCGAGCTGGCAGCTCCGGTATCCCACATCTGGTATTTTAAAGGAATCCCCAGCCGTATGGGACTGATCCTGGATCTGTCTCCGAAGGTGTTGGAAAAGGTTTTGTATTTTGCATCTTATATCGTACTGGATCCCGGCGAGACAGAGCTGGAGAAGATGCAGGTTTTATCTGAAAAAGAGTACAGAGATGCCGAGGAAAAATTCGGCAGAGACAGCTTCCGTGTATCCATGGGAGCCGAGGCGATCAAGGAGCTTCTTTCCGAGATCGATCTGGAGAAGGACTCCGAGCAGCTGAAGGCTGAGCTTGCAGAGGCCAACGGCCAGAAGCGCGCCAGACTCATCAAGCGTCTGGAGGTTGTAGAGGCATTCCGTGAGAGCGGAAACCGTCCCGAGTGGATGATTATGGATGTGATCCCCGTGATCCCGCCCGATCTTCGTCCGATGGTACAGCTGGACGGCGGCCGTTTTGCCACCAGCGATCTGAACGATCTGTATCGACGGATCATCAACAGAAATAACCGTCTGAGCAGATTGATGGAGCTCAATGCACCTGAGATCATTGTCAGGAATGAAAAGCGTATGCTGCAGGAGGCTGTGGATGCGCTGATCGATAACGGCAGAAGAGGAAGACCGGTTACCGGCCCGGGCAACAGAGCACTCAAGTCTCTGTCCGATATGTTAAAGGGTAAGGGCGGACGTTTCCGTCAGAACCTTCTGGGTAAGCGTGTTGACTACTCCGGACGTTCCGTTATCGTGGTTGGTCCCGAGCTGAAGATCTATCAGTGCGGACTTCCCAAGGAAATGGCGATCGAGCTGTTCAAGCCCTTCGTTATGAAGGAGCTGGTAGGCCGCGGCATTTCCCAGAATGTAAAGAATGCAAAGAAGCTGGTTGAAAAACTGGACGGCCAGGTTTGGGATGTACTTGAGGATGTGATCCGTGAGCATCCGGTTATGCTGAACCGTGCTCCTACCCTTCACAGACTGGGTATTCAGGCCTTTGAGCCGATCCTGGTAGAGGGTAAGGCGATCAAGCTGCATCCGCTCGTATGTACGGCATTCAACGCCGACTTCGACGGAGACCAGATGGCCGTACACCTTCCGCTTTCCGTTGAGGCACAGGCAGAGTGCAGATTCCTGCTGCTCTCTCCCAACAACCTGTTGAAGCCCTCCGATGGCGGTCCGGTAGCGGTTCCGTCCCAGGATATGGTACTGGGTATCTACTATCTGACCCAGGTAAGGGTTGAAGATGAAAACGGCGAGCTTATCAAGGACGACAACGGCATGTCCTTAAAGATCAAGGATGAGGATCTTGCGCAGTATGCTAAGGGCTGCTATAAGAATGCCAACGAAGCACTTTTGGCTTATGAGAACGGCTATATCAAGCTCCAGACACCGATCCGTGTCCGGGTTTCCAAGACCCTTGCGGACGGCAGCGTAAAGGAAGGCGTGATCGTTTCCACGCTGGGAAGATGTCTGTTTAACGAGATCATCCCGCAGGATCTGGGCTTTGTGGATCGAAGCAAGGAGGAGAATATCCTTTCCCTTGAGGTCAACCACCTGGTAAAGAAGGGTGATCTGAAGAAGATCCTCGAGAGAGTCATCAACGTCCATGGCGCAACCACCACGGCCGAAGTGCTTGACCGTGTAAAGGCCATCGGTTATAAGTATTCCACCAAGGCGGCTATGACCGTTTCCGTATCCGATATGACGGTGCCGGCACGTAAGGAAGAGCTTCTGGAGGAAGCACAGAATACCGTAGATACCGTAGCAGCCAAGTTCAACCGCGGTCTCATGACTGAGGAAGAGCGTTATCGTGCGGTTGTGGATACCTGGGAAGAGACGGATAAGCAGCTGACCAAAGAGCTGATGGATGGTCTGGATAATTACAATAACATCTTCATGATGGCTGATTCCGGAGCCCGTGGTTCCGATAAGCAGATCAAGCAGCTGGCCGGTATGCGTGGTTTGATGGCCAATACCCTGGGTAAGACCATCGAGCTGCCGATCAAGTCCAACTTCCGTGAAGGTCTGGACGTTATGGAGTACTTCATGTCCGCACACGGCGCCCGCAAGGGTCTGTCCGATACAGCACTTCGTACTGCAGACTCCGGTTACCTGACCAGACGTATGGTGGATGTATCCCAGGAGCTGATCATCCGTGAAAAGGACTGCGCAGTCGGAAGAAAAGAGCTGCCCGGTATGACCGTAAAGGCCATCTATGACGGCTCCAGAGAGATCGAGACGCTGCAGGAGAGAATCACCGGAAGAGTTTCCTGTGAGGAAGTAAAAGATAAAGACGGTAATATCATTGTTAAGGCTAATCATATGATCACCCCCTCCAGAGCCAGAAGGATCACGGAGAGCGGTGTGGATGAGAACGGCGAAAAGATCAAGAAGATCAAGATCCGTACCATCTTGGGCTGCCGTTGCCACAACGGAATCTGTGCGAAGTGCTATGGCGCGAACATGGCAACCGGCGAGGCGGTACAGGTCGGTGAGGCTGTCGGCATCATCGCGGCACAGTCCATCGGTGAGCCGGGTACACAGCTGACCATGAGAACCTTCCATACCGGTGGTGTGGCAGGTAACAACATCACACAGGGTCTTCCCCGTGTCGAGGAGCTTTTCGAGGCCAGAAAGCCGAAGGGACTTGCAATCATCTCCGAGTACGACGGTATCGCAACCATCAGGGATACCAAGAAGAAGAGAGAGGTTGTCATCAGCGATGCCGATACCGGTAAAGAGCTGGCAGCATACCTGATCCCTTACGGCTCCAGGATCAATATTCTGGACGGTGCTCAGATCGAGGCCGGTGATGAGCTGACAGAGGGTTCCGTCAATCCCCATGATCTGTTAAAGATCAAGGGAATCAGAGCGGTTCAGGATTACATGATCCGCGAGGTACAGCGTGTATATCGTCTGCAGGGTGTAGATATTGCAGATAAACATATCGAAGTGATCGTTCGGCAGATGCTCAAGAAGACCAAGATCGAGGAAGCGGGAGATTCCGATTTCCTGCCCGGCGTTCAGGTGGATGTCCTGGATCTTGAGGAGGTCAATGAGAAGCTGATCGCAGAGGGCAAGACCCCTGCAAAGGGCCTGCAGATCATGCAGGGTATCACAAAGGCAGC
>JAILHW010000087.1 GCA_024695605.1 Lachnospiraceae bacterium
GGCGGCAACGGTGGTAACGGTGGAAACGGTGAAGGCGGAAACGGCACCGGTGATGGCGGCAACGGTGGTAACGGCGGAAACGGTGAAGGCGGAAACGGCACCGGTGATGGTGGAAACGGCGGTCAGAGCGAAGCAGAGCGCCTTGCACAAAAAGGCGAAGACGGAACTGCCCTTGGAAAAGGTGCATCCGTTGAGGCTGCAACAGCCTTGATCGAGTCCCTGGACGATGAAACAGAGCCTGCAGGAACCTGCTACGGACTGCTTCAGGCCAAGGCCAAGAAGGTGACTGCAAAATCCGTGAAGTTTGTCTGGAAAAAGGTTGACGGTGCAGCCAAATACATTGTCTATGCAGCCAAGTGCGGAAAAGGAAACAAATCAACCAAGGTTGCGGAGCTGACGGGAACATCCTTTACCCTTAAGAAGCTGGAAGACAAAAAGGTCAAAAAGGGCACTTATTATAAGGCCCTGGTCATTGCGGTGGATAAAGATTCCAACGTGCTGACCACCTCCAAGGTGATCCATGCAGCCACCACCGGCGGCAAGTTCGGAAATACCAAGAGCATCAACACCAACGCCAAGAAGAATAAAGTGGCTCTTAAGAAGGGAAAGACCTTCAAGCTGAAGGCAAAACTCATTCCTCAGAAGAAGGGTCTGAAGATCCAGAACCACAGAAAAGTGGCCTATGAGAGTAGCGACACCGCAGTTGCTACCGTTGATGCAAAGGGTAAGATCAAGGGCGTAGGCCCCGGAAGCTGTGAAGTCTATGTTTACGTACAGAACGGCATTTCCAAGATCATCAAAGTAACAGTGAAGTAACTAAATACAGTGAAGAAATAAGCAAAAGAGATCTGCTGCGCGGCGGCAGGTCTCTTTTTTTCCAAAACCGCAAAATAGCCCCCTTTTTATGATCCAAATCTACCTTTATACACCCCTGCAAAAGGATTACGATCTGGGTATATAAAGACAGTAAACAAGGCTGTCGGAAAGGAGAAGCAAAACTTGAATAAAACATCGTTTTGTTGTATGATGACTTTGTTAGCGCCGCGAAACCCATCAGGTGCTGACAGGACATCGGATGATTACAGGAAGGGGGAGAGAAGATGTCTGGTTTGACAGGTTCCATGACAGGTATTTGGCTTATCGTTTTGATCGCGGCCATTCTGATCGAACTGGCAACTATGGGACTGACGACGATCTGGTTTGCCGGCGGTGCTGCAATCGCCTGCATTGAGGCGGCACTGAAATTTCCGCTTTGGCTGCAGATCGCATCGTTTTTGATCGTTTCCATCGTGCTTCTGTTTTTCACCAGGCCGATCGCATTTAAGTATTTCAACAAAAATGTGACACGGACCAATTCCGAAGCACTCATCGGACAAAAGGCCGTTGTGGTCAGCGACATCAACAACATCGAAGGCCTTGGAAGAGTCCTGGTGGAGGGAAAAGAATGGTCGGCAAAAGCGGCCATCGACGGAGACAAGATTCCCACGGGCGCCATTGTCATCGTCAAGGCAATCGAAGGAGTGAAGCTTCTGGTGCAAAAGGTCTCTGAGGAATAAAGAGCCGGGGCCGGAAGATCACAGATAAGATATCATTTGAACATCAAACAATCCAAACAATAAGGAGGAAATTGTATGGGCGGCGTATTTTTACTGATTTTACTGGTGATCTGTTTACTGATCGTGATCAACTGCATCAAGATCGTGCCTCAGGCACATGCGTATGTAGTGGAGAGACTTGGTGCTTACCAGTCCACATGGGGCGTTGGTATCCACTTCAAGATGCCGATCCTTGACAGAGTTGCCAAGAAGGTTGCATTAAAGGAGCAGGTAGCAGATTTTGCTCCGCAGGCGGTTATCACCAAGGATAACGTTACCATGAGAATCGATACCATCGTATTTTACCAGATCACGGATCCCAAGCTGTATGCTTACGGTGTGGAGAATCCGATCATGGCGATCGAGAACCTGACCGCTACCACCCTTCGTAACGTCATCGGTGAGATGGAGCTGGATCAGACCCTTACCAGCCGTGAAGTGATCAATGCAAAGATGAGCACCACCCTGGATCTGGCAACCGATCCCTGGGGAATCAAGGTAAACCGTGTCGAGCTGAAGAACATCATTCCTCCCGCAGCCATTCAGGATGCCATGGAGAAACAGATGAAGGCAGAGCGTGAACGAAGAGAAGCCATCCTTCGTGCAGAGGGTGAAAAGAAATCCACCATCCTTGTAGCAGAAGGTAAAAAAGAGTCCGCGATCCTGGAAGCTGAGGCTGAGAAGCAGTCCGCAATCCTGCGTGCTGAGGCCCAGAAGGAAAAGATGATCCGCGAGGCAGAAGGTCAGGCGGAAGCCATCCTCAAGGTACAGCAGGCCAATGCAGACGGTATCCGCATGGTAAAGGAAGCAGGTGCAGACCAGGCTGTTCTGCAGCTTAAGAGCCTGGAGGCCTTCGGAAAGATGGCAGACGGACAGTCCACCAAGATCATCATCCCGTCCGATCTGCAGGGCGTTGCATCACTTGCAACCACATTTAAAGAGGTCGTAAAATCGTAAGGAGTCAGCTCACATGAAAGAGATCAATTTAAAAGGCCGTGATTTTTTAAAGCTTCTGGATTACACACCCGAGGAGATCAGCTACCTCGTGGATCTGGCAGCAACCTATAAGATGAACAAGCACGAGGGTGTCCTTCACGACACCCTCCGTGGTAAAAATGTAGCACTGATCTTTGAAAAGACATCTACCAGGACCCGCTGCTCCTTTGAGGTGGCAGCACATGACCTGGGAATGGGAACCACCTATCTGGATCCCGGAGCGTCACAGATCAGCAAAAAAGAAAGCATCGCCGATACCGCAAGAGTCCTGTCCGGCATGTTTGACGGTATCGAGTATCGCGGCTACGGACAGGATATCGTGGAAGAACTGGCAAAATATGCTTCCGTTCCCGTATGGAACGGACTGACCAACGAATTCCATCCCACCCAGATGCTTGCAGACCTGTTGACCATCAAAGAATGCTTCGGGCGCTATAAGGGTCTCAAGGTCGCATACATGGGCGATGCCCGTTACAACATGGGCAATTCCTGGATGGTAACCTGTGCCAAGATGGGCATGGAATTTGCCGCCTGCGCGCCGAAAACCTACTGGCCGGATCCTAAGTTGGTGAAGACCTGTGAGGAGATCGCAAAAGAAAACGGTGGTAAGATCGGCTTTTACGAGGATGCGATGGAAGGCGTCAAGGATGCCGATGTGGTATATACCGACGTCTGGGTATCCATGGGCGAGCCTGATGAAGTCTGGGCTGAGCGGATTCGTGAGCTGTCACCCTATCAGGTGAATAAACAGATCATGGAGCAGGCCGGAAAACGGGCAGTCTTCATGCATTGCCTCCCCGCTTATCATGATCTGAAGACAGAGATCGGAAAGGCCAAGGGGGAGCAGTTCGGTTTTACCGCATTGGAGGTTACGGACGAAGTATTCGAATCCGAGCAGTCCGTTGTATTCCAGGAGGCGGAAAACAGAATGCATACCATCAAAGCCGTGATGGCAGCCACCCTCGGTGCCACGCTGAAATCATGAGAAAGCCCGATCTTTTTACAAAAGAAGAGATAGAAAAACACCTATCCGCAAAGAGACTGGCAGGATCGGTGTTTTTTTACGATACGACCGGATCCACCAATACCGACTGCAAAGCTTATATGGAGCAGGAGGTGTCCGGGTCGGTTTTGGTAGCGGCCGCTAACCAGAATGCCGGAAAAGGCAGACGCGGCCGAAGCTGGAGCTCGCCGGAAAATACATCAGTCAGCTTTTCACTGGGACTGATCCCGCCCTTTGATCCGGATAAAGCCTCCATGCTGACACTGGTAATGGCACTTGCCGTAAGCAGGGCGCTGGAGGAGCTGACAGGCCTTAAGGCAGGCATCAAGTGGCCCAACGATATCGTTCTGGATGGGAAAAAGGTCTGCGGGATCCTGACAGAAATGCATCTAAGGGATCAAAAAGAGCCCTTTGTGGTCATTGGCGTGGGGATCAATGTCAGCCAGACAGAGTTTGAACCCGAGATCCGGCAGGTGGCAACCTCCCTGTTATCAGAGCTGCAAAGGCATACAAAAAACGCAGATGATGCCTGTCCGGGGAGAGCAAAGCTGACAGCGGCATGCGTCAACCACTTTGAGACGGCTTATGAGAGTTTTCTGACAACCTGCGATCTGTCGGCGCTGAAGGAAGACTACGAGGGGCGTATGATCAACAAAGGCAGAGAGGTCCGGGTACTGGATCCTGCAGGCGCATATAACGGCATTGCAAAAGGGATCACGGACGAAGGACTGCTTTTGGTCAGAGGACAAAACAACGAACTGACAAGCGTTTACGCCGGAGAGGTTTCCGTGCGCGGCGTTTTGGGTTATGTATAACGATAAAGAGGAATACTATGGCAAACGAAAGCATTGATATCTCAAAGCAGCTTCCCGATGGGAGCATCGTTCTGTGCGGTGCGAATGCATATGACGAGAAATACTTTTTCAATCCTGATTTTCAGAAGCTTCCGGAGTCCGTGAAGAAAGAACTGAACATCATCAGCGTGCTTTATACCAAGGAAACCGGCGGGATCTTTTACATCTACTTTGACGAAGAAGGGAATCTCGAGTTCGGTGAAAAAAGTGCGGAAGAGGATATCATGTACGACACCGTGACAGCGGCCCTTCTGATCGGAGAGATCCGCAGAAACAGAAGAGAACTGATCGAGCAGCTGGAGATGTTTTACGACGCATTCATTGAGGGAGGAAAGACAGAATGATACTGGTTTTGGATGTAGGAAATACAAATATCACCTTCGGCGTTTACAAGGGTTTAGAGCAGGTCACCTCCTTTCGCGTGACCACGAAGATCCAGAGAACCTCCGATGAATACGGGATTCTGATCCGTGATCTGTTAAAGAATAACGGCATCCATAAAGAGGATATCGAGGGCAGTATCGTGGCCAGCGTTGTGCCGAATATCATGCACTCCCTGACCAGCTCCCTGATCAAATACCTTGCCACAACCCCCATCATTGTAGGCCCCGGGATCAAGACAGGCATTCAGCTCAAGACCAAAAATCCCAGAGAGACCGGCGCTGACAGAGTTGTGGATGCTGTGGCTGCTTATGAAAAATACGGCGGTCCCGTTCTCGTTCTGGATTTCGGAACGGCAACCACCTACGATTACATTTCCGAGGACGGAAGCTTTCTTGCCGGTGTTACCGCGCCCGGTATCCGGATCTCTGCTGCGGCCCTGACGGAAAATGCCGCCAAGCTTCCAGCTTTTGAGATCGTAAAACCCGATACCATTATGGCAGGAGATACCGTTACCAGCATGCAGGCCGGTATCGTATTCGGACAGATCGGACAGACCGAATACATCATCCGCCAGATGAAAAAAGAGACCGGCAGATCGGATATGAAGGTCATCGCGACCGGCGGTCTGGGCCGTATGATCAGCGAAGAAACCGA
>JAILHW010000112.1 GCA_024695605.1 Lachnospiraceae bacterium
GGAGGAAAGATTCCCGTAGATTTTCCGCCTAAGGGCTATATGAAGGCAACAAAGGTGTCTCTTATGCGATCTGAAAGAGGGAAGAACGGGATGATCTATACTGAGATCGGTAGTGTAAACTGCGGATAGCCGGCATAGGGACCGTAATCAAACATAGTAACACATGGAAGGAGAAAACAAAGATGAAATGCTTCATGGATGGAAGCGCAGCAATTTTTGTTGATGCCGGAGACGGAATGGAAGGTGTCATCAGCGTACCGGCGGATGTGAAAAAGGGAGAGGTAAGCGATTTTACGAATGCGTTACCTACCGCAGAAGAAACTTTGGCAGCGGCGTCTTCTACCTTTATAAAATCCACGACATTTGAGGATATCGAGACGTTTGAATCATCCTCCGCTAATCTTAAGGATGGAGTGTGGGATGTAAAGATCACCAACACTGAGCGTGGAGAGAACCTTTCGCCCCAGCTTACCTGGGATGAGGTAGATGGAGCGTCCGAGTATGTTGTCATTATGATAGACGGAGCCTGGCTTCATATGGATGTATTTACAACGAAGACATCTCTTGAAGAAGGTGAGATACCAAGAGGGGATCGCGGAAATCAGTATGTAGGTCCCTATCCGCCTACGGGAACGCATACCTATTCCATATTTATCTTTGCGCTGAAAAATGAGATGGGTAAGGTATCGCTTGGATTTGATGGCGGCGGAAACAGCATTGATCAGATCTATAATGGTCTCAATGTAGATATAGACGGTAATTCGGGAAATGTTATCGCTTATTCAAGGCTTGATGGAAATTATACGAAAGAATGATATGGGCTGATTGAAGGAGGAGCAGGATGAAAGTATTGGTAACGTATTTTAGCGCGGAAGGAAGAACAGCGAAGGTTGCAAAGGATTTTGCAAGACACATTGAGGCTGATGTGTTCGAGATCAAACCGCAGGATCCATACAGCGAAGCGGATATCAGGTGGACAAATCCTTTGGCCAGGTGTAACAGGGAAAAGATTGGGAAAAAGGATGTTCCCGTTGAAGGAAGCATAGAGAACTTCGCAGATTATGACGTTATTTTCCTGGGATTTCCGATCTGGTACGGCGGAGCACCGAACGTCGTAAATACCTTTTGCAAGGGGTATGATTGGAGTGGCAAGAAGGTTTATGCCTTTGCCACAAGCGGAGGCAGCGGGATCGGGAAGACGGCGGAAAAGCTTGCGCCTTATGCAGCCGGAGCTTTGACGGTAGAGGCAAAGCTGGTGCAGTCGGCAGATGATCTGAATATGTGGTCGAAAGAAGTATTGCAATGAAAACCATAAAAGTTGTAGCAGCAGTGATCAGAAATGAAAATAAGATATTCGCTACCGCCAGAGGCTATGGTGAGTACAAGGGGCGGTGGGAGTTCCCGGGCGGGAAGATCGAAGAGGGTGAAACATCGCAGGAAGCATTGATCCGTGAGATCCGGGAAGAACTCACAGCCGGGATTCGGGTTGGAGATCTGATCACAACAGTAGAATTTGATTATCCGACATTTCATCTTTCAATGGAGTGCTTTTGGGCCGAGGTGGTAAGCGGAGAGCTTGTATTAAAAGAGGCGGAAGCCGCCAGATGGCTTACAAAGAATGAACTGTGGCAGGTGGATTGGCTGCCGGCCGATGAAATTGTTGTGCGGGAAATAGAAAAGAGTATCGGCTATGTCAGTTGAAAGAAAAAACGGAACAGTATGGATCATCCTTGCTGCTTGTTTTTGGGGCAGTATGGGGATATTTGTCAGAAGGCTTGGGGAGTATGGATTTGGCTCGATCCAGATCGTATCGATACGCGTGACGATTGCCGCATTGATCTTTTGTCTTGTGTTACTCCTAAAGGATAAAAGCGGATTCAGGATATCCCCTAAGGATATCCCTCTTTTTATGGGCCTGGGCTTGGGAAGCATCCTGTTTTTTACGGTATGCTATTTTTCGGCGATTGCGCTCATGTCTTTGTCAACGGCAGCGATCCTTCTTTATACATCACCTATTTGGATCATGCTGATGTCAATGCTGTTCTTTCATGAAAAGATGAACAGAAAAAAGATTACGGCATTGATCCTTGCGTTCATAGGATGTGTACTTGTATCCGGGATCTCAGGCGGCGGGATGACGGTGACAGGTTTCCTGCTTGGCCTTGGATCGGGAATCGGATACGGGCTATACAGCATTTTGGGAACCATCGCACTGAAAAAGTATTCGCCCTATACGGTCACAACATATACATTTTTGATCGCGGCTATCGGTTCCTGGGTGATCTGTCAGCCCGCAGATATGATCGCAAAGTTCAAGGCTGCAGAGAGCCTGTCCGGCCTGTTACTGTTCTGTATACTGACTGCCGTTGTGACGGCCGTAATACCGTTCCTGTTCTATACGCTTGGACTTCGCACGGTCGAAGCCGGAAGGGCCGGGATTCTTGCAACCATTGAACCGTTGGTGGCTACTGTGATAGGAATGCTTTGTTTTTCCGAGCCGCTGACGATCCTTTCCGGAGCAGGCATCGCTCTGATCCTGGCAGCGGTTGTGGTATTAAATCGCAGCTGATTCCGTTACAAAGCGATCTTTTCAAGGTGATGGATTTCTTCGCCTGCTTCTTCTGTTTCATTGTAGAAGACATTCAGCAGATTGTTTTTGAAGAAACTGTATTCCTTGGAAGCGAGCAGTTCTGTGCGAACGCGCGGCCTGCGGAAGGGTACTTCAATCTCTGCCAAAACCCTTCCGGGAGAAGCATCCATCAGGATGATCCTGTCGGACAGGAAGATGGCTTCGTCGATATCGTGAGTGACAAAAAGCACGGTCTTTTTCTTTTCACTGTCAGTTTCCCAGAGATCCAGCAAAAGGTCCCACAGCGCAGTACGGTTCTTGGGATCTATGGCGCCGAAGGGCTCATCCATCAGCAAAATATCCGTATCCATGGCAAGCGCTCTTGCGATCGCGACTCTTTGCTGCATACCACCCGAAAGCTGTCCGGGATATTTATCCTGGATGTTTTCCAGTCCAACCTTTTTCAGATAAGCATCAGCAAGCTGCAGCCTTTCACGGCGGGACAGCTCCTTACGACTCTGTTTGATTCCGAACGCAACATTGTTTCTGGCTGTCATCCAGGGGAAAAGAGAATACTGCTGGAAGACCACGCCTCTGTCTATGCCGCATCCCTTTACAGGCTCGCCATTGATCTTTACCGTTCCCGAGGATGGACGGTTCAGACCTTCCAAAACGCTCAGAAGTGTACTTTTTCCGCATCCGCTGGCACCGATGATACTGACAAATTCGCCCTCCTGTATCGAAAATGACACGTCGGAAAGCGCGGTGAAGCTGCCTTTCTTTTCCACATAATTCAGTGACAGATGATCGATCTCAATCTTATTCATGATGCTACCTCCATTTAATTGGGCTTCCAGCGAAGCAGATGATGTTCCAGTTTATTGATCAAAAAGGTGATGATACTGATCAGGATGCCGATCACGAGTATCCCGACTATGATCCTTGTAAAATCTCCGAAATTGGAATAATACTTGATGTAATATCCGATACCTGCCGATCCGCCGATCATTTCCGCGGATGTCAGCATGATAAAGGAGTAAGCCAGTCCCTGATTGCATCCGATGAAGATCTCTGACAGGGATGCCGGCAATATCACGTTTATCATCCTGGAAAAAAAGCCTACATTCAGTACTTTGGCGGAATCCAGATACTGTTTTTCCACCCCCTTCACTCCCACAAAGGTGGAGGAGAAGATGGGCCAGAAGGATGACATGAAGATGACAAAGGTGGAAACCGACTCATAATGCGGCAGCAAAGCGATCGCATAGGGGATATACACAATGGGCGGTATGAGCTTCAGGAAGGTGGTGATATAGGTAATGCTGTTTCCGAATCTCTTACTCATGCCCAGTACGGATCCGCCAAAAATCCCAAGCACCAGCGCGCTCAGATAGCCTTTTCCCAAGGTGATCAGAGAGCAGAGCACATCCGCGGGCAGCCGGCTGTCGCTGATCATCTGCCGCAGCACGATCTCCGGAGAAGGGAACAGGGCTTCTTCCAGAAGTGTGGTCTTTGCCGTAAAAAGGATCCATAAAGCCAGTATTGCAAAAATGGTACTTATGATACTTTTCGCAGTCGTAAAGATTGGCTTATCATAGGCTGCTATGTGCAGCACAAGATAGATGACAAAGATCACTGTAGCTGCGATCATCGTATAGACTGCAATCCCGGCGGGATCGCCCTCGGTCCTGTTAGGGACTGGCTGCAGCAGCCACAGGGCGATATACAAAATGATCGTGGAAGTGATATATCGATTGAAATGTCCGTGTTTTGTTTCCATGATGCTTTACTCTTTAACCGCAGCAGTCTGCTGTCTGCTCCTCATTTTCCGCCTTCTCCGCGTTCTCAGCGCAGCAGTCGGGAGTTTTGCCGTCTGCGTCCTTCGTGCAGCAATCCGCAACATACAGAGCGTCATCATGATACTCTTTCAGTTCCTTCAGGTAATCGTTGTCAGCGTCCTTTTCGATCAGCTCGTCAAGCGCTTTTTCATAGATCTCATTGTTTATGGATTTGGTTACATCGATCTCTTTATCAATATAGCCAAGCGTCAGCATTGCATTGTAGAAGGTAACGGTTTTGGACGCATCAGGATCCGGATTGTTGATCGAGTGATTATAGGTATCTTCATAAAGGATCTCTCTGTCGATGTCCAGATATTTCAGCGCATCATCGATGGACTTGTCTTTTTCCTCAAGCAGGAACTGGGAAGCCCGGATCATGGCTTTGGTAAAGGCAACATATTTTTCCGGATCTGCATTGATATTCTCTGTCAGCGTGACCTCACGGCAGCAAATGGGATGATCGAAATAATCGATCTCATCGCAGTACATAAGAGGAATATAGCCGTCATTTAAAGCGATCTGCCGGAAAGGTGCATATACCGCAGCGCCGTCGATCTCTTTGTTTTTCAAAGA
>JAILHW010000126.1 GCA_024695605.1 Lachnospiraceae bacterium
GAACCGACTGCCACTGCTCTGTCTCCGTTGGCATTCAGCTCAAGCGCACCCTTTTTGATATAGATCTTTCCGCCGAGTCCGGAGCCGATACAGGTCCCGAAGTTTCCTCTGGCATCCACCAGAAGTCTGCCATCCGAAGCAATGATCAGTTCTCCGTGCCTGGAAGAGATATCATTGCCAATGCCGTAATAATCGCTATGACTGGGATAGATAAACAGATTCCCCTCTCCTTCCAGCGTAAACCTGGCACTTTCCGGCACCATAACGCCAAGCCCCTTTAAGGTATTGTCCCCCACTACAACGCAGACTACGTCCGCATTTTCCCCAATGCTGATACAGGGTCTGTCCTTGGCATTGGAAAGCCAGACATTTTCCAGGGTGATCCTGCCTGAATAGCCGGGTTCGACCCGAATGCTGATCTCCGATTTCAGGGACGGCATTCCGACGATGGTAATGTCCTTGTAGTTCATTTCCCCCTGACCGATCACGATATCGGTGATCTCATCCTTTGCCAGAGGCATCAGCGCCACTCTGTTGACCTTACCCGCGATATAGGTATGCTTGGATTTTCCATCCTTTTTCTCCTGCTGATACACCCTGATCTCTTCGATGACGCTCTCATCGATCCGATCGAGAAAGCCGGGCGCCGGCTTGGCTGTGTAGTAACCCTGAATCAGATCCGCCCCGAGGTGGATCACGCAGCGCAGCTCCTCAGCCGTCTCGATTCCCTCTGCAAGCGCCTTGATGTTATTCTCATGGCAGAATTCGATGATCTCCCGGACAAAATGCTGCTTCTGCGGCCTGTTTTGAATATCGCTCAACAGAGCTCTGTCAATCTTTACATAATCCGGCATGTACCGGAGCAGATTACTGATATTGGAATATCCCGTGCCATAGTCATCAACGGCGATCTCAATATTGGCTTTGTCAAAAAAGCCCTTCAGCTCCTGCAGCTCATCATCTCCAAGCTGCGCTTCCTCCGTCAGCTCCACTACAATCCGATCAGACATTTGTGAAAGCCTTCGGCCGATCGTTTCCGCATCCTCCGTCTTTACGCCGGGAATACTGTTAATGAAGATCTTGGTTGAAATGGACTCCCGGTTTTCATCCATGATATCCATCACATTGTTGAAGGTTGCCCACTCTACACCCGCCAGTCTTTCCATCATCCCGGCATACTTGATGATGGCAAGGGGAGAAACCCTCCGCTCGGTGGTAGATCGCATCAGCGCTTCATAGGAATAGATGGATCCGTTCTCGGCACTGACGATCGGCTGAAAATGATAGGTGAAAAGATTTTGATCCAGGATTAGGCGTACCGTATTATAATCCTGCTTTTCTTCCTCGCTCAGCTGATCATAGGCTGCGGTTGCTTTTTCAAACTTGCCGGTCTTCATTTTATTCAGCCGTTCTTCCAGCTCCAGGATCGTAAGCTGCCGTCTGAGCGCCTCAAACCCCCTCGAAGCCGTCCCAAGCCACCTGCGATATGTATCATCATAGAACGCATGTGTCTGGTTATAACCCACGACCGCATATCCGAAGTTCTTATCCTCATAAAAAACAGGGCTGAAGAAAAATGCTGTCGGAAGCTCTCTTTTGAATACCAGATCCGGAAGCATCTGCTCTGTCTCAAAAACAATGTCCGTACCCGCAATGTTGTCCACCCGGTTATTGTTATAACGGATCGCATGGATCATTTTCTCAGGATAGCCGTCGTTGCCGGGAATGACCGCATCTGCCTGTCCCATATAGCGGATGCCCGGAGCCAGCATCAGATGAAAGCACGCGGCGTCCTTGATCTGATAAGCATAGGAATACAATGTACTGATATAGTCCTGCACATCCCCCTGTCCCATCAAGTCCTCAAACATGGCATTGGTAAAGGCGTCATATCCGCCCAGGGAGATCTCCGTATCCCACCTGGTTCTTTTCAGAGAATAGGCCGGCATGGCGGGATCGCAGCACCCGCAGCTTTCCCCTGCCATCAGTCTGGACCGGGCCGAGAATTTCAGAGGTTCCTTTTTTGGGGTTTGATCCAGGATCCAGTCCACGGCATACCTGCCGCACTCATGCGCCGGCGTCAGATACGACGTGATGGATTTGGGACTGCACTGCCCCTCTATCGTCGAATCACAGCCAACGACGATGATATCCTCCGGAACCCGGATGCCCTTTACCTCAAAGGCCTTACACGCACCGATAGCCATCTGATCGTTGGCGCAGACCAAAGCCTGCGGCAGGGTCTGTCCCTCTGCAGTCAGATAATCCACGCACCGCTCACCGCTCTGATACCAGAAATCTCCTTCGATGATCCTGTTTTCCGGAAGGCTCAGTCCTCTTGACTCCAGCTCGTCCTTCAGCCCCGCCATACGCTCCAGGGAATGACGGTGCCATCTTTTACCGGAAAGATAGGCGATATCCGTAGCGCCGTGTACATCGATCAGGTGGCTTGTCAGCATCCGGACAGACTCATATCCATCAATGAACACATCAGGATAGTACTTGCTTTCGGCATCGATAACCAGCACAGGACCTTCAAAGCTTTTGTGCAGGCACTCCTCCAGTTCCTGTGCCGCCCCCTCTGTCTGGATGGTATCCTTCAGGATCACGATCCCTTCAAAATAGTTAGGGTTTGCTAACTTTAATATATTGGCATCTCCCGCTTCTCTCGCAGGAGCGTCCTCGTACTTTTTGAACATTGAAAAGACGCAGATATCTGTATTTTGCTCAAATGCACGTTCCGTAAAGCCCCTGATAAAGCGGCTCTGAAAATACTCATCTGCCTGTCCCAGAAATAATGCAAGCCTGCTTCTGATTTCCTTCATACAGTTTTACCCCAGTTTGATCACTACCTGCTCTTCGTCCGTAAATGCTGCAGCGGCGCTCATATTGTCTGCGCCAATCTCATATTCCCCTTTAAATGCTTCCACCGTAGCAAACCCGTTTTCATCGGTTGTCACTTCCGTATTGGTTGACCATTCATCATGAATCAGGTTTTTCAGCATATGATAGGAAGGCTTGGGCGAGTTGTCCAGTCTGACAAATCCGCTGGGCGCCTTTAGCCATGCGCCGTCCTTAAAGTCCCAGGTGGTGATGGCTTCTACCAAAGGATGCTCGAACAGTGTACGGTACATCTCTTCGATCTGGTTCTTCTGTCTTTCCTCGCCCTCCGGCGTACTCGGCCACTCATCCACCTGCCAGTCGTTCAGATCCACAATATACTCCGGCATCAGATCGCCGGAGATCAGCGTATTTTCCGTAAAGTGGATCGGCAGTCCGAAGGACGAGAATCTCTCCAGCACCTCATCAAGCTTCTCTTTTCCCCAATAACCCTGGTGCTGATGAGACTGGATTCCGATGGCGGAAATGGGTACTCCCGCATTCAGGCATCCATCGATCAGGATCTCGTAGTTGATGGAGGTATTAAAATCATTGAGCAAAAGCACCGCATCCGGATTGCAGGCATGCGCCTTTTCAAAAACCTCCTTGATCAGTGCCACTCTTCCCTTTTCCTTACAGATCCTTGTGATCGCATTGTCATACTTGTCAAAGATGGGCATGATCACAACCTCGTTGATCACATCCCACATATCGATCACTCCCTTGTATCCGACAACCTCACGTTCGATCCGGTCCAGCTGCTTTTTCAGGATCGTAGCGTTATCATACTGCATCAGCCAGTCTGCACAGACTGTATGCCAGCAAAGAGGATGCCCCTTCACCTTAACATTCTTGCTTTGCAGATACTTCGCCGTTTTCATAATGATCTCTTTGTTGGATTTGCCCT
>JAILHW010000133.1 GCA_024695605.1 Lachnospiraceae bacterium
GACTTCTTTCCTGCGCTGTCTTGACGAAAGCGGTATCTTTATTTACAATTTTGAATAGTATGGAAAATGCGGGTACTTTGCATCCAAGGCAGGATACAACGCATCCGGAAATCGGAGAATAAAGATATGACGACAGAGCAGTTCAAGCAGCAATGCACATTTGAGGACTACATACAGATCCTGAAAAAGGGCGAAGAAAAACGCCGTCTTCATGCGGTGCGCAAGAGCTTTCTGCATTCCCTGGGCAAGACCAATAAAAAGCAGAAAAAGCTGCAGGAGTTTGAAAAGACCAAGGAATATAAACGTAAGGCTGCCGAGATCAGCGAGCAGGTGGAAGAGCAGTTTGCCAAGGTAAGCCAGGAGCTTTTGGAAAAGTATCTGGCAAACTATGAGATCTACTGCGAAAACCAGGCAAAGACCCTGACCAGACAGCAGCTGATACGGGAGCAGGAGCAAAGAGAATCAGGGCTGTTTGATATCCGCAAGCAGGAGCTTTTACTTGCACTTTCCGGATCTGAAGAATGGATCGCCAGACAGATCTTTGAGCGGGTTTCCTTAAAGCGCCTGGACAAGATGCTGAAAGGCGCCCGGATCAGTGCGGATGACTATCTGAAGATCGGCGCCGTCAATATGACCTTTGAGGATTATTTGCTGCTGCGCCTCGTAGGGGTTCGTCCGGAGTATGCGGTCATCAACGATCTGTATAAGCCGGTGGAAAACCGCAGCATTTATGCCTTTATGAAGGCACTTTTACTGGAAAAAAGCGAGCAGGCCAGGGAGATGAAAAAGGATCGTCCCCTGCAGCTGCAGAAGATCTCCGAGGAGCTGGCAAGAGAACTTTTGACCTTTGACAATCCCATCTGCCTGGAGTGGATGATGGATCTGCTGCAGCAGACCACCACCTATAAGAAGCTTCGCAACGAGGTCCAGAGAAAAGAGCGGACCCACAAGCAGGAGAAAAAGGAGCGGGACCGTCTTCGAAGGATGATCCTGAAGGAGATTCCCGACAGGATCCCGGATCTGTATCCTCTGGCAAGGGAGCAGAAGCGCCATTTTATCATGCACATCGGTCCCACCAATTCCGGCAAGACCTATCAGGCGCTGGAGCGGCTGAAGCAGGCGGAGACAGGCGTGTATCTGTCGCCCCTTCGTCTTTTGGCCTATGAGGTGTTTGACAGACTGAATCACGATGGTGTGATCTGCGAGATGATCACCGGTGAGGAGGAGATCCTGGTTCCCGGCTCTACGCATACCTCATCCACCATCGAGACACTGGATATCTATAAAAGCTATGACGTAGCCGTGATCGATGAGTGCCAGATGATCGCGGATTCCCAGAGAGGCGGAGCATGGACCCGTGCGGTTCTGGGTGTCTGCGCGCCCGAGGTGCATATCTGCTGTGACAATTCCTGTCAGGATCTGGTCACCAGAATGATCACCGACTGCGGGGATGATTATGAGATCGTCTATCACGAAAGAAGCATCCCGCTGGTATTTGATAAAAAGGAATTCAAATTCCCCAAGAGCATTCAGGAAAAGGATGCCCTGATCGTTTTTTCCAAGCGATCCGTTCTGGCGGTGGCGGCGGAGCTGCAAAGACAGAAGATCAGCGCCTCCGTGATCTACGGAAAGCTGCCCTATGATGTGCGGATGAACGAGGTCAGGAAGTTTACAAGCGGAGAGACCAAGGTTGTCGTATCCACCGATGCCATCGGCATGGGACTGAATCTGCCCATCCGCAGGATCGTCTTTTTGGAGACGGAAAAATTCGACGGTGTCAGGTCCAGACCCCTGAACGTCACGGAGATCAAGCAGATCGCAGGACGGGCAGGACGGAGGGGCATTTTTGAAAAGGGCTTCTATACCTCGGAGTATTCCCGAAAGCTCATCCGCGCCTCCGTTGAGGCGGAGCTGGAACAGATCGATAAGGTGCGTCTGGGGATCCCGGAGAGTATCACCTCGATCGAAAAGCCCATCTCGGAGATCCTGGAGCGGTGGGTGGAGCTGCCGGATCAGGAATACTATAAAAAAGAAGACATCAAGGAGCAGATGATGCTCGCCAGAAAGCTCGAGCAGATCACCTCGGATAAGGAGATCATCTATAAGATGGTCACAACGCCCTATGACAGCAAGAATGAGGCTCTGACGGAGCTGATGCTGATTTTGACGATGGTAGAGTGTAAGAAAAGAGACGATCTGTCGGATCTGATGGCGATCTATATGGCCGAGGGAAGCTATGACGACTCGCCGCTGGAGGAGCTGGAGCGGCTGTACTCCACCTGTGATCTGCTGTTTCGCTATGCCAAGAAATTTGAGCATCCCGATTACCTGCCCAGGATCACGGAAAACAAACGGCTGATCTCGGAGCGGATCATCACGATTCTGAACCAGCAGCATCTGCCGGTCAGAAAATGCTCCCGCTGCGGGCAGCAGGTACCCTGGAACTATCCTTATAACCTGTGCGAGAAGTGCTTCAGACTTTCCCGCGGCAGATGGTGATAACAGGAGGAACTTCAGTGAAAGAACAAAAGGAATCTGTATTTGCAAAAACCAAATCCGTGATCTTTACCGCCGTTGTTTTGATCGTAGCCTTAGGGCTCGGCCTGCTGATCGGCGCCCTCTTTCTGGGAAGAAAGGAAAAGGAGCCGGAGCTGACGGCTGAAGGGATCAAGGCCAGGATCGAACAGGTATCGGAGCTTGCCACGGCAGAGATGACCTACAGGGGGCTGGTGGCCTTTCGGGAGGGGGAGATCCCGCTGATCAACCAAAAGAGCTTTCATATGCTCTATGATGCGACCATCCGGGCAGGCATTGATGTAAGCCGCGTGCAATGCGAGGTGACGGATGAAAAGGTGACTTTGACGCTTCCCAAGGCAGAGATCCTGGGAGACGTAGCAGTCAATCCCGACTCTCTGCGGTTCTATGATGAGCGGAATTCCCTCTTTAATTCCAAGGACTATGAGGATGTGCAGTGGGCGCTGTCCAAGGCACAGGAGGAAACCGAGAGAGGTGCCGATGTGGAGGGGCTGAAGGAAGAGGCCGAGGTGAATGCCAAAGCGCTGGTCACGGCCCTGATGGGACAGGAGCTGATCGGAGACAGAGAACTGGAGATCCGGACCGAGAAATAAAAATCCGCAGCATCAAAGGAAGGCATCAAAGGAAGGATTGGGAGAAGCAGATGAGTGCGTTACTGGAGCATAAATGTCCGGCCTGCGGAGGAACGATGGTGTTTCGGCCGCAGGATGGGCTTTTGCAGTGCGAATACTGTGATACGAAGATGAGCGTGGAGGATTATGCCAAAACGCAGGCGGAGAATACCCACCAGATGGAGCAGGAGGAGACTGCCGCGCAGGAAGCCGCGGCGGGGCAGACAGATATTCAGCAGGATGTGCAGGCACCAGCGCCGACAGATATGCAGCAGGGTGTGCAGGCCAATACACAGACGGCGCCGTCCCCTGCCCCATCGGAAAAACCGGAGCAGGACGATCCGAACAGCCAGCTCAGCGGTTTTGATTTTGATAGTCTCACGGATCAGGCCAGCGACGAGACAGCGGCGAACCTTCCCGTGTATTACTGCGTCTCCTGTGCGGCCGAGGTCATTGCGCCTGCAGAGCAGGTGGCCCTCAGCTGTCCCTACTGCGGCAACAACATTGTACTGACGGATAAGGTTTCCGGACCGCTTCGTCCGGATGCCATCATTCCCTTTTCCATCACCTCCGATCAGGTGGCAGCGGCCGTAAAGCGCTACTATAAGGGAAAGGTACTTTTGCCCAAGGGCTTTTTCGGCGCGAGCAGCATCGGCAATATCACAGGCGTCTATCTGCCCTTCTGGGTTTTTGACGGCAAGGTTGGCGGTACGGTCACCTATACGGGCAATAAAACCTCCCATTATTCCGAGGGAAATTACAATGTCACCGAAGTCAAGCATTACTACCTATCCCGCAAGGTCTCGATGCAGTTTCAATCGATTCCCATTGATGCCAGCAAAAAAGCGGATGATGCCATCATGGATACGGTCGGACCCTTTGACATCAGCAAGGCAAAGCCGTTTGATATGGCCTATATGGCGGGCTTTACGGCAGACCGCTTTGATGTGAAGAAAAGTGCGATGAAGCAAAAGGCCAATACCAGGATCATCAACAGCGCATCCCGGATCGCCATGGCCCGGGGCACTGCAGGATATAGCGGGGTCAGGCATTCCAAGGGGAACCTGAATGCAGAACTTTCGGCCAGGTATATGCTGTTTCCGCTGTATCTGTTTGAACTTCAGCACGAAGGAAAAAAATATCCCTTTGCCATGAACGGACAGACAGGAAAGGTGGCAGGAAAGCTTCCCATTGACAAAGCGGTCAGCAGAGCATACTTCTGGACGAGAGTAGGCGTGACAGGCGGCGTGCTGATCCTGTTTTCCGTGATCAAGTATCTGCTGGGCTTTTAAGGAGAGGGATGGGAAGATGAGAAAGGATAGAAAAAAGATCATAATGCTCTTGCTGCTCCTGGCCCTGGTGCTTGGATCGGCCCTTAGTGTCTATGCGGATGAAAACTGGAGCGAGGACTATTACAGGGCGGTGGATCTGACGGAGAATCTGTCCGAGGCCCAGAGAAATGACCTGGACAGCGGCTGTATTGAGTTTATGAAGACCTACCATCTGGACTGCTGCCTGCTTGCCGTGCCCACCGAGCGGTATGCGGATTCCTCCATGGAGGAGCTGGCCGGCGGCATGTTTACGGAAAACGGATTCGGCTACGGCGAAGGAAAGGATGGCTTTTCCATCGTCTATGATGCCGAAAACGGAGCGGAAGTGATCCTTTGCATGGGAAAAGCGCAGGGCGTGATCGATGAGCGGTATCTGGATTTTATCAAAAAGACAGTGCCCAAGTACCAGGAGGAGTACGGAACCTATGGCCCGCTCTATGCGTCACTTCGGATGTTGTCCAAGGAAATGGAGAAGCTGACAGAGGAGGGATCGTATCGGATAGAAGACGAAGGCGCCAAAGCGGCCGGAGAGAGCGCATCGGAGGAGCTCGTTTCCGAGGAGGATACGTCAGGAGAGGACATATCGGAGGAAAAAGCAGCGGGAGCGGATGCGCAGAAGGAAGATGCGAAAGACCAGGAGGCGCAAAAGGAAACCCTTGACGCGGATGCGGATCTGACCAGGATCGATCACCAGATGGCAGAGCAGATCCGGGAGATGGCAGAGCAGATCGAGAATCCCACGGATGCTGATACGGGCACTGATACGGGCGCTGAAGCTGCTGGAGAAATGCCACAGATACAGCCCAATCTGGATGCCATTTTGACCGGGCAGGAGCTGTATGATTATATTGAAAAGGTTCCAAAAGCAGATCTTACCAGAGGGCAGACGGATCCACAGACCCGGGCGGATGAGACAAGGACCAGGGTGGTGGACCACGCGGATCTTTTGACGGATGAGGAAGAAAAACGCCTGGATGCACGTCTTTATGAGATCCGCAAGGAGATCGGTACGGATCTGGTGGTTTTGACGGACACCTCCTGCTATGGGAAGGATAGATCCGTTTACGCAGCGGATTTCTATGATTACAACGGCTATGGCTGCGGCTCGAGGTTTGAGGGAGCCTGTCTTCTGATCTGTATGGATCCCAATGACCGCGGCTTTTGGACCTGCTGTACCGGAAGCCATACCAAAAATGCCTACTCCTATGCGAATGCCAATATGATGGATGATATGCTCTATCAATATGCAAAGCAGTCCCGCTTTCAGGAGGGGATCACGGACTGGGCAGAGAATTTCAGACGGCTGATCAAAAACGGACACCCGTTCTGCTATGACTGGATGAAGGGAAAGCTTCCGGAGGACTTTACCGATCCGGGCGCTCCGAGGATCGTGGATGACGGACATCTTCTCTGGCCCGATGAGGCAGACAGGCTCAGAAGAACGGCAAAAGAGCTTTCCGATATCCATGGCACGGATATCGTGATCCATACCTGTTATAATACTGCAGAGATGGAGCTTGCGGATTACGAAGAACGGTTTGTGCGCGCAAACGGCTACGGAAAGGGAGACAGCCGCAGCGCGATCCTGATCACGGTGGAGAAAAACCCGGACTATATGGCGCATGTGTATGTCAGATGCTTTGGGGATGCAAAGGCCTTCGACCGCGGCGTCGGAATCTCCCGCCTGCAGTCAAGGACAGAGACTTTGATCAGTGACAACGGAGCATTTGAAGGCTTGGATGCGTGTCTTGGGATGACGGACAGTCTGATCAGAAAGGGGCGTGTGCCGAGAAGCACCCTGTCCTGGGCACTCTCGATCGCTCTGGAGCTGGTCCTTGGACTGATCCTGGCAGGCATCCTGCTTGGCAGGGCCAAAAAGAGGATGGACACCCCGAAGGTGGAGGAAAATGCGGAGCCCTATCTGGTGCCGGGAACCCTGTCTGTTCAGAACCTGAAGGATTCCTATATCAGTTCCTCTGTTTCCAAAACCAGAAAGCCTTCGGAAAGCAGCAGCAGCTCCCGCAGCTCTTCTTCCTCCAGATCCTCTTATTCGAGCTCCTATTCCGGCTCCTCCGGAAGGTCTCATTCGGGATCGGGCCGCAGCTTCTGAGAAGGTGCTTGTACTATCTGTGATAATTTGGTATACTAACTAACGGAATTAGGCAAAAGCGGTCTGTTTTTTGACAAATTCGGTTGCTTTGAATGGAGGTATAGGGATGAAAAAATATGTAGCGGAATTTATCGGGACATGTACATTGGTATTACTGGGCTGCGGAACCGCAATGCTTGTAGGCTGCAGCGCTGAGCAGGGATCCGGATATCTTTTGACGGCTCTGGCTTTCGGACTGACCATCGTAGGGATGGCGTATTGTGTAGGCAACATTTCCGGATGTCATATCAATCCGGCGGTTTCTCTGGCGGTATTGATGAACGGCGGTATGACGGCCTCTGATTTCATCGGTTATCTGGTTTCCCAGTGCCTTGGTGCAACAGTCGGATCCGCACTGCTTGCCCTGATCTTCGGACTGGGTGCCGTAACGGATAAGACCGGCGGCTTCGGAAGCAACGGTCTTGCAGGCGTTAACGGAAGCGCCGCTGCAGGACTTCTGGTAGAGATCCTTTTGACCTTCATCTTCGTGATGGTGATCCTGGGTGTTACCAGCAAAAAAGCAGGTCACGGCTCCTTTGGCGGACTGATCATCGGCTGGGCACTTGTACTGGTGCACATCCTGGGCATCGGCCTGACCGGAACCAGCGTTAATCCTGCCCGTTCCTTGGGCCCCGCGATCATCGCAGCCATCAACAATAACACAGCTCCTCTGTCCAGCCTTTGGGTATTCGTAGTAGGACCCCTGGTAGGCGGAGCGCTTGCGGCAGTTGTTTATAAGTTCCTTGAGAGTGAGAAATAAAGCATAACGGATACGGAAAAGAAGAAAGCGAAAACAAACAGAAAAGCGGCAACAGAAGAGAACAAGGAGGACTAGGATCATGAAAAAGTTTTTGGAAGAGTTTAAGGCATTTGCACTGAAGGGTAATGTAATGGATATGGCGATCGGTGTGATCATCGGTGGTGCATTCTCCGCGATCATTACCGCACTTACGGAGAGCTTCATCAATCCGCTGATCAACAGCATCGGCGGTGCAGAGGTAGCCGGCAGCATCAGACTTCCCTGGGTGAATTATGACGGACTTGATTCAGAAGCGGCAGCGGCGCTTTCCTTAAATTACGGGGCCTTTCTTACAGCAATCATCAACTTTTTGATTGTAGCCCTTGTGCTGTTTTGCATGCTGAAGGCCATGAACAAGCTGATGAACCTTCGCAAGAAGGAAGAGGAAGCAGCAGCTCCCACCACTAAGATCTGCCCTTACTGCAAGAGCGAGATCAACAAGGATGCGACCAAGTGCCCGCATTGTACTTCTGACGTAGAGTAAAAAGAGACGGCAGCCAATACATGTGCCCCGGTTTGTGCCGGGGCATTTTCTTTCTGACAGGAT
>JAILHW010000181.1 GCA_024695605.1 Lachnospiraceae bacterium
TGGTCTCCTCTGCTGCAGGCTCTTCAGTTGCAGGTGCTTCGCTGCTGCCGCCGCAACCAACCAGAAGGCTGGCTACCATAGCAGTAGAAAGCAGAACGCTTAATACTTTCTTTTTCATTTTTTGTCCTCCTCTTAGAAAAAGATACTATAGGTTCTCAGTCGGGCACAGGATATGCCCCCAACTTCGACTATCATATAACAAAAACCTCTGGAAAATATATCAAATATCTGTTATAATTATCACAATTCTTTGAAGTTACGTAAGGAGTTTCGTCAAAATGCCCAATCAGACCAACTATCAGTATCTGCTGCACCGGATCAGCCGTCATACCTACACGTCGGCAAGGATGTATACGAAGAAAAAAAAGCTGCTGCTTTACTGCAAAGCGGACCCCCAGTTGTATGATGAAACGCTGGCCGAAAGCCTGATCAAGCAAAAGCAGATCAGCGACTACAAAAGCAGGATCCCGCTGCTCTTTTCCGTGGAGCACAGTCTGTTCTACGCCTGGATCGTGACGCCGGACGGTCTCTTTTTGCTGGGCCCCACGCGGTTTTCAACCCCCATGGAGACCAGACTGGATCTTTCCGCTCCGTCAGGCCTGTCCGTCAAGCTCCTCTCCGATGCGATCCCGCTGTATAACGTGGGGCAGTTCTGCGAAGACATTCTGCTGCTGTGCAATCTGGGGCGAAGGGGCACCACCACCGATCCCTATCTGGATGAAAACGCGATCCTGACCTCCAACTGCATCACGGACAATGACTTCGGAGATGCTCTCTCAGCACTGTACAACAAGATCTTTGAGGATGTGGAGAACAATTTTGCCCACAACCCCTACAGCCATGAAAAGCGGCAGGTCGCCAGCATCCGCGAGGGTGAGATTGACAGGCTCTCCCGCATTCTGGAGGAGCGCTTTCCCGGCCGCTACGGTACCCTTTCCCAGGATCCCCTGCGGCAGGAGATCTACATCGGGATCGTAGAGACCACCCTGGCTTCCAGAGCCGCCATCGAAGGCGGTGTGCATCCCGAGATCGCCTACAGTCTGTCGGATATCACCATCCAGAAGCTGGACAACTGCAAAAGTGCCATTACTGCCATGACGATCTCCCGGCAGATGCAGCTGCAATATGCCCGGCTCGTGGCAGACCAGAAGCAGTCCCGTCTGCAAACGAAAAGCCCCGCCGCGGAAAACAATCACGTGTCGCATTGCAAGGATTATATCTTCACCCACCTGCACGGCAAGCTCACCGTCCGTGAGATCGCCGATGCCATCGGTCTGGAGGAAAACTATCTGTCCGCCCTCTTCAAACGCTATGAGAACGTGACGCTTTCCTCCTATATCACCAATGAGAAGATCAATCTGGCCAAAAACCTTTTGATGTACTCGCACTATTCCTTCATCGAGATCTCCAACTATCTGGGCTTTTCCTCTCAGAGTCATTTCGGTCAGGTATTCAAAAAAATCACCGGCACCACTCCCCGGACCTTCCGGGAAAGCTATGCCAGTGATGATTTCATGGTCGAAACGATGCGGTCGAAAAAGGGGTCAGAGTGATAAAAAACGCTCCCTGATCTTCTCCCGAAGCCCGGCGGACAGATAAGGATGGAACTTTCTGGCAAAACACTTGCCTTCCTCCCTTGCTTTTTCGATCTGCTCAAAGCTCTCCGGTCCCAGATAGACAGGGCTTGCGCCATCCCCCGATGACCAGTCCATATACCGAAGCTCCTGATCTACGATCTGCTCCGAAAACGGTTTATGGTTCAGAAAAATGGTCTGGAAAAAGAATTCCTCCGGTACCTGACAGGTCTTCAGTCCCTTCCAGAAGGATGCACCCTCGGTTGCGATATAGCGGATCACGAAGGCGGCAGCATCCCGGGGCATGGAAATATAAACAAGCCCCTTATAGAGTCTGCTCTCCGGAATGTCTCCGATGGACACCCGGACCCTTCCCAAAAGCTCCTGCAGCCTTCCCGCAAGATCCTGCAGCAGCCAGAGAAGCTTATTCTTCAGGTTTCTGTTTGCCATCAGATTCACGTAGCGATACCGGACTCTGACGGCGTCTGTAAACTCCGCGTAGGGAATATAGCTCATATAGATCCTGTCGCTGCCCAGAAAGCGCTCGTCCAGTGCTTTGGCCGGAAAGAGCGGATAATCCTCTCCCGTCAGAAGATGCAGATATCCCACGTCCTCTTTTTTGAGCGCCCGTACCAAAAGCTCCGCGATGGCCTCGAGATGGGTAAAGCTGCCCCACCGGATCACCTGAGAGCGGAAGGCCTCACATCCCGGGATCCTGTTTAGGATCTCAATCTCGGCATCGGTAATGCTTTTGCTTTTGGCATCCACATGGATCAGTACATAAGCTGTCTCGGAAAAGAAATTCGCCAGCTCATAGAGCTGGTCGAAATCCTTGTATGCAGTGATCAAATACGCCTGTTTCATACATCCCTCTTTGGTCTGCTTTATTGCATCTTCTTTTTAAGCTGCTTCAGTGCCTCATCATACTGGGTATCCACATCCTCATCCAGATACTTCTCCACATCCAGATCCACATCCACATCCGGCTCGATCCCCACCTCATGGATATCGTTGCCGTTCGGCGTGTAGTAATGGCTGATGGTCAGCTTCAGTGCCGTATCGTCGGTCATATAGAAGACCTTTTGCACGATGCCCTTGCCATAGGTGGTCTTGCCCACCAGGGTGCCGAGCTTGTAATCCTTGATGGCACCCGACAGGATCTCGGCTGCCGAAGCACTGTTCTCATTGATCAGAACGACCAGCGGCAGATCAAAGGCATTCTCTCCGTTGCATTTGAACTCATTCCGCTTGCCGTATTTATCCTCCGTATAAACGATCATACCCTCCGGAAGAATCATTCTTGCGATCTTCACCACGGAATCCAGCGTACCGCCGGGGTTGCTGCGAAGATCCAGGATCAGTCCCTTCATGCCCTCGTCCCTGGCCTGCTGCAGCTTTTCGGCAAACTGCATGCTGGTGACCGCTTCAAACTGCATGATCCGGATATAGGCGATGCCGTCCTCTTTTTTCTCATAGGTCACGGTGGGAGATTCCACCCGGGCACGGGTCACCTCGATCTTCATATACTCGGTCTGCCCTTCCCGATAGATGGTAAGCAGCACCTTGGTCCCCTCTTCTCCCTTAATGAGAGCAACCGCATCCGACAGCTCATAGCCGCGGACATCCTTGCCGTCCACCTCTACGATGATATCCTCAGCCTTCAGCCCCGCCTTTTCCGCCGGGGTGCCTTCCATGATGCCGGTCAGCTTCGGATAACCGGTTGCCTGATCCAGTCCCACATAAGCGCCGATGCCGTAGAATACACCGGAGGTAGTCTCCTGCAGCTTTTGCATATCCTCCTTCGTGTAGTAATCCGCATACCGGTCGCCGGTAGCCTCCAGAAGGCCCTCATAAATGCCGTCTGCAAGCTGTTCATCCGTGACATCATACAGATAGTTCTGTGCGATGCTGCTCTCGATGAGCTTGACCTTGTTCTGCACATCCTTTGTCAGCACCGTACCCTTTTTCTTCGTGATCTCTCCATTGAGCACGGCCAGCCTGCCGATCCCGGTCAGTCCCACCACACGGATCATCACCAGGATCACGATCTGCGAGATCACAAGGCCGATCAGGATACCAAAAAGAAGCGCCCGCAGAATGCCACGCTTCTTTTCCTTTGTATGTACCTGCTCCGTATTGATCTGCGGCTGCAGGCTTTCCTCCTGCAGGCTCGCTCCCTGCAGACTCTCTGCCTGCAGCTGTCTGTTTTCTTCTTCCATGTTTTCTTTCAAACGCTCCTTTTAACTGCGCCTTACAGATATCCCCAGGGGTTCACATAGCTTCCGTTCACGCGGACGGAGAAATGCAGATGTGCACCGGTGGATCTTCCGGTGGAGCCTACCGCTCCGATGGCATCGCCCTTCTTCACCTTCTGATCGGCGGAAACATACAGGGCGGAGGCATGCATATAGATGGTATAAATGCCGCTGCCGTGGTCGATCATGATATAGTTACCCATGGTCGCACTGTAGGCTGCTGCGATCACAACGCCGTCCGCTGCCGCAAGGATCGGGCTTCCGGTGGGCGCTGCCATATCAACACCGTTGTGGAACTTCTCCACCTTCAGGATCGGATGCACTCTGGTGCCGTAATCGTCGGAGATCCTGGTATAGGAGGGTGCGGGCCAGCAGAACTGACCGCCGCTGTAGGTCACGAAATTACCGGAAACCGAGCCGCCGCCCTCTGCCGCAACGGCCTCCTGCTGCTTCTTTCTGGCGGCCTCCGCAGCCTTCTCCAGCTGGCCGATGGTCTCATCCTGCTCCTTGATCATCTCTTCATATTCTTCGATGGCTGCCTGCTTTTCGGCGATATCCTTATTGTAGGCGGAAAGCTGAACGGCCTTTTCGCTCATCAGCGATTCCATGGCGTTTTTCTTGCCCTCTACATCTTCCTTGGTCTGGGCAAGCACCTCCTGCTGGGTCTCCAAAACCTCCTCAAGCTCTGCCATCTCTTCCTTTGTCTTTTCATAGCGGACCAGCATATTCCGGTCGTACGCGGAAAGCTGCTCGATATATTCCGCCTTATTGAGCATCTCCGAAAAAGAGCCCGCTCCCAGAATGATCTGGACAAAATCCGTGGTGCCCTTTTCATACATGAACTTGATGCGGATCTTCATGCTCTCATACTGATCCTCTGCATCCTGTCTGGCCTGCATCAGCTTTGCCGAGGTGGCAGCCAGCTCGCTTTCCTTTTGCTCGAGAAGCTGCTCCACTTCATTCAGATTGACAATGACGCTCTGGATCTCGCTGTCAAGATCATATACGACAGCGTTAAGGGCATCCCTGTTTTTCACAAGCTCCTGCTTGATATCCTCTGCCTTTTGCAGGTTGTCCTCCATCTCGGTCTTCTCGGTTTTGGCCTGATCCACCGCAGCGTTTCCCTCCCGGACCGCTTCGTTGGCCCGCTGCAGGGCTGTGGAAGGCGTATAGGCACTTGCCGCAGGCGCCGCAGGCGCGGGAGCCGGTGTGGGCTGTACCAGAACAGGCTCATCAACCGCATCCGGAGTGGACATCTGGGTGGGTGCGGCATTGATATCCACACTCACTTCCTCATCCGCACATGCAGGCAGCGCCGATCCCGTTACCAGAACCGCCGCCAGAACAATCGCAATATATTGTTTGATCCATCTGTTTGCCCGAATCTGCATATCTGTTACTCCAATGCCAAAACGATCACACGCGAATGTGCTTTCTGACCGTTGAAAAGCTTCCGATAAAACCGATTCCGATACCGATGGCAAGTGACACCGGGATCAGGATCTGGAAGATCTGCTGTACCGATAAAAACTTCAAAAGCTGCGACAGCATGGTGAATCGTGTGGAAAGGTAATCGATCACCTTATTGTAGATAAAGTAAATGCTCACCAGCGGAACCACACATCCGAGAACGCCGATCAGGATACCTTCGATCACGAAGGGCGCTCTTACGAAAAAGTCCGTTGCACCGATATACTTCATGATACCGATCTCTTCCTTCCTGACGGAAATACCGATCGTAACGGTATTGCTGATCAAAAATACGGAAACCGCAAGCAAAATGGCGATGATACCCAGGGACACGTAGCTGACCAGCTTATTCATGCCGGAAAGGGTATTGGCCGTGATCTCGGAATGGTTGACCTCACGTACCCCGTCTACGCCCTCGAGATAGTTTACCAGATCATCCTGCTTGGACACATCCTTTAAATACACCTCATAATTGGCCGAATCCGCGATGGGGTTGTCATCCCCGAAGCCGTCGGCATACTCACCGAGATAATCCTCCTTAAAGCTTTCCCAGGCTTCATCCGCAGAGACGAAATTGGTCCTTGCCACCTCCGGTCTTGCATTGATGATGTCACCGATCTCGGCGATCCTGTCATCGGAAAGTCCTTCATCAAAGAACACCGTTACGGAAACGCCCTCCTGTGCCATTTTCACAATGTACTGAAAATTGGCAACCACGGAATAGAAGACCCCGAACATCAGAAGACAGGCACTGATGGTAGCGATGGACGCCAGGGAATACCACTTATTCCGGAAGATATTGACGATGCCCTGCTTTAAGGTATAAAAAAATGTACTAAATCTCATCGACGTAGGTCCCTTCTTTCTCATCGGAGATGATCACACCCTTGTTCATGGCGATCACCCGTTTTTTCATGGCATTTACGATCTCCCTGTTATGGGTTACCACAACGACCGTCGTCCCGGTTTCGTTGATCTCCTCAAACAGCTTCATGATCTCCCATGAATTGTTGGGATCCAGGTTACCGGTGGGCTCGTCTGCCAGAAGGATGGGCGGATTGTTCACAAGAGCCCTTGCCAATGCCACACGCTGCTGCTCACCTCCGGAGAGCTGCTTGGGCTTGGCCTTGTATTTTCCGGCCAGTCCCACAGTGGAGAGCATGGAAGGCACATTCCTTCGGATCTCCTTTCCGGGGGTCTGCACGATCCTCTGTGCAAAGGCCACGTTCTCATAGACGTTCCGGTCCTTCAAAAGTCTGAAATCCTGGAATACAACGCCCAGCTTTCTGCGGTACATGGGGATCTGGCGATGCTTCAGCTTTACCACGTTGATCCCGTTGACCTCGATGTTGCCGCTGGTCGGCAAAAGCTCTCTCAGCAGCAGCTTGATCAATGTTGATTTCCCGGAGCCGCTGTCGCCCACGATGAATACAAACTCACCGGGATCGATATGCAGGCTAACATCATTCAGTGCCGGCGCCCCGGTTGAATAGGTCTTACTCACATGATCCAAGGTTATCATTTTACAGTCCTGCCCTTTCTTTAGTACTCAATCTGTTCCATATATTTCATATACCGGACAACCATCATCGCGATCTTGAAGGTAATGGCATCCTCGAACACCCGAAGATCCAGCCCGGTACTCTTTTGCAGTTTATCCAGCCGATAGACCAGCGTGTTTCTGTGAATGAAAAGCTGTCTCGAGGTCTCGGATACATTCAGGCTGTTTTCGAAAAACTTCTGAATGGTGATCATCGTCTCCTCGTCAAATTCCTCCGGCCGCTCTGTTCCGAAGATCTCCCTGATGAACATCTTACACAGCGGCATGGGCAGCTGGTAGATCAGTCTGCCGATCCCCAGGGTCGTATAGGAGATCAGTTTTTTCTCCTCAAAAAAGATCTTGCCAACCTCGAGCGCCATCTTGGCTTCCTTATAGGAACGGCTGACCTCCTTGAGCTCATTCACTGTGGTCCCGTAAGCGACATGGATCCTCTGCGCCCCTTCCTTTTCCAGGCCGGCAATGACTGCCTTGGCGGCCTTGTCCATTTCCGCCTTTACCTGATCCGCGGGGACGGCCAGCTCCTTTACGATGATCACACTGTTCTCATCCACTGCCGTCACAAAATCCTGACTGGCAGCCATGATATATTCCCGGATCGCCTCCACCGTATTGCACTCTTTATGATCCCGGGTCTCGACGATCATAACGCAGCGCACGGCCTCCATTTTGATCCGCAGCTTTTTGGATCTGGAATAAATATCCACCAAAAGCAGATTATCCAAAAGCAGGTTTTTGATAAAGTTGTCCTTATCAAACCGTTCCTTGTAGGCCACCATCAGATTCTGGATCTGGAAGCAGGCCATTTTGCCCACCATATAGACGTCCTCGCCGGATCCGATGGCGATCAGGACGTACTCCACCGTGGCCTCGTCGTAGATCTTGAAATACTGATAGCGGGAAACCTCCTGGCTGTCCGCCGCGGAACGTACAAAGTCCACCACCTTCGCCTGATAATTCCCCTCCAGGGAAGTGGTGGCCACGACCGCATTGCCATCTGTATCGATTACTGCAAAATCCACCCGCGAAATTGCCTTCAACCCCTCCAAAGTTGACTGCAAGATCTGATTCGAAATCATACCCCGTCTCCTTAAGTTCTGCCCTTCTCGATTGGGAAAACTGCACAAAGAAACCGCCATTTCCCCATTGTTATGCACATTACAAGAGACATTTTAATATAAATTTCCTAAAAAATCTACCAAAAAAATGTGTGCATTTTATGTATTTTTCCTGCTTTTTACAGTTTTTTATTGTTTTTCTTCGGTTTTTTCCCGTTCGGATGCGGCAAGCTCCTTTTCGATGGCCTCGGTATCGAACTCCTGGGTATCGAATTTCAGCAGCGTTTCCGTATGCTCCTGCTCCTTCTTCTTTTCCTCCTCCAGCGCTGCGCTTTCCTCCTTGTTGTACTGGTCCACGCTCCGCTTGAGGGCCTTTCGGCTGAAGAACTGCCGGATCCTTTCCCAGAGGCTCAGACTCTGGTGATCGAGGACCATATCATGCTTCAGGATCAGCCAGATCTCGGCATGCAGCTTCATATGATGCTCACTGTAGAATTCCTCTCTGGCCGGGTAGGACAGATCGGAAATGATGATCGTCGGTGCCAGCACATTGATGTCGTTGATCAGCGAATCCTCCGAGGATGCGCCCTCAAGTGCAAAGCGCCCGATGATGTTCAGTCTGGACTGAAAGCTCAAAATCCCGGCTTCCAGCTTCCCAAGACTCTCCTCGTGATCGGATAACAGGCAGACCGGAAGGTTCTCCCTGTGGATCCTTCCCAGGAACTGTCTGATAAATTCGTTCTCACGGATCTCCCGGATCCGGCTCTTTTGCGTGATCCCCGCAACGTTTAAAACCTCCGGATCGGCCGCGATGGTCAGGCTCATATCCTCCAGAAACTCCTTGGTCTTTGGATGATCCTCTGCCTCCAACAATCCCGAAGCCGTGATGTAGCACAGGGTGCTGACCTGTCCGTTGCGTATATAGGTTTCCACCTTTTTCATAGCCTCTTTGACGGAATAATCCGTCAAGGTGATCCCCAATACCTGAAACTCTCTCATACTCTGCTCCTACTCAGGCTTCTTCGATCCCGTCTGCAAGCAGCCGGATCTTTCTTTCCTTATACAGGCGTCCCACCGCCCGCTTGAATTCATTTTTGCTCATGCCCGTCGCCTCCCGGATCTGCTCCGGTGTGGATTTGTCATGAACAGGCAGCCTTCCGCCGTTTTCCGACAACAGGAAAAGGAGTCTGTCCGCATCCTCTCCCATCTGCAGATAGGCCTTCTTTCGAAGGTCCAGATCCAGCTTGCCGTCCTCATGGATTCGGCTGACTCTGGCTGTGATCGTCTCTCCCACTGCGGCATCCGCGCCCGCTGCCTCGCGCTTCGGGATCAGCCCCTGATAGCGGTCATCTACCGCCACAAAGATCCCGAAATTCGGACTGATCTCATAGACGGTCCCCTTGACCTCATCACCGATCTGATAAGGGGGTCTTGTGCCGAGATAAGGATAGAGCTTCATGGTGGCGCACAGCCTCTCGGACTTATCCAGATACAAAGAAACCAGAACCTCTTCTCCCGCCTTTACCTTCCTTGTCTGCTCCCGGAAGGGCAAAAAGAGCTCCTTTTCCAGCCCCCAGTCCAGAAACGCACCGATACCGGCCAGCGCCGATACCTTCAGCCTTGCCACCTCTCCCAACATGATCCTCGGAGACATGGTGGTAGCCACCGGACGATCCTCGGAATCCTTATATAAGAAAACAGTGATGGGATCCCCGATCTCCAGATCGGCGGGCACCCATTTTTTCGGCAAAAGCACCTGCTCCTCATCACCGGTCTTTTCAGCAAGGTAAGCGCCGAAATCCGTTTTTCTTACCATTACAAGCAGGTTCTTTTTTCCTAATTCCATCTTTTCACCTTATCCTTCATCCATACAGAGCTTGACCTTGCAAAAGCACTTGCCGTCCTCGCGGTCCAGCTCCACGCCCACCTCGTTGCCCATCCGATGGACCACGGGGTAGATGGTATCCGACAAAACCGCGGAAATATGATAGCTGGCCAGGATCCTGTTGACCTTGGAGGATCTCGGGATCAGATCACAGGCCATATCCACATACTGCACATTGTTCACGTGCTGATTGGTATCGATATGATGCCTTTGCACGATCACGGGCTCCCCGGACTCTCCCTCTCCTTCAAAGGAAAGCTTGCGGGAAAGATACTCCATCGGAAGCCTTTCCTCCAGCTTGTATGCTTCCACCATGGTCTCGTCCGGCTTGACGGGAACGTGTTTTTCCATATGCAGAAGGGTGTACAATGTGTTAGCAAAGGCTAACTTTTCCCCGTCCTCGGTTTCCATCAGATAATTACGGTTTCCCATAGCCCCCTTAAAATCATAGGGCCAGGTAGAGATCACGATCTTTTCTCCCAGCATCGGGCGTCTTACGATATCGACCTGCCAGAAATTCAGCACCCAGGCCATGTTTTTCGGGGTCAGATAATCCAGTCCGATCCCAAGCTCCTCCGCCTGCATCGTGGAGCAGTCCTGGAAATAATTCAAAAGCATGGGGATCGTCAGTCTGCGATCCGAGCCTGTTTCACTATATCTGACCATACTTTGAAAGCTGTACATAATTCCCTCTTTTCCATCCTCATTTACGCATAAACAGATTCATTTTATTACAAAAGCGAAAAAGTTTCAACCTTCTTTCCCTGTTGCCATTATGAAATATAAGTATTATAATGAACGGGATTGGGAGCCGAAAAACATGATCGACAAGACAAGTTATCTGGAAAACTTATTAGGGGAGTATGCAGGATCCTTTGATCTTGTCAGAGACTATGAGATCGGCGGTGTCAAAGCCCTTGCCTACGGATATTTCTCCACGGTCAGCGAAAAATACGTCCTGACCCCGAAGGCGAATCTATGGAGCATCCACGGCTTTGAGCACATTTTATTTCTGGACAGATCCTCCGTTACCCCGAAGGATATTGACGCCATCAAAACTCTGATGGCCGAGCATATGGCGCCAAAGCTGGTCTGCAAAGGGAAACGCTATCCCGAAAAGGACCATATGTATTCCTATGTCACGGTCGCGCTTCTTTGTGACACTCCCCCTGATACGGAAGCCATAAAAGCCATACAGCATTTCAGATTTGAAAAGGACTATCTGCTGACCATTCGCGGACATGTCGAAGGACATCTGGTACTAATGGACCTTTCCACAGGAAAGGCTTATGCAAATAAGGTGGCTAAACACCTTATAGATTTCTACGAGAAAGAGAGGCGATGAAAATGAATGCAGCATTAGTACTTATCATCAGTATCGCAGTATTGCTCTGCGGCTATGTTTTCTACGGAAAATGGTTAGCCGAAAAATGGGGTGTGGATCCGAGCAAGAAAACCCCCGCACACGAAATGGAAGATGGTGTGGATTACGTTCCCGCCAAGACCCCCGTTCTGATGGGTCACCATTTCTCCTCTATCGCTGGCGCAGGCCCGATCAACGGACCGATCCAGGCAGCTATCTTCGGCTGGATCCCCGTTCTTCTCTGGGTTCTGATCGGCGGTATCTTCTTCGGCGGCGTACATGACTACGGCGCACTGTTTGCTTCCATCCGCCACCAGGGACAGTCCATCGGTGAAGTCATTGAGGATGCCATGGGCAGCTTTGCAAAGAAGATCTTTATCGTCTTCGGCTACCTGACTTTGCTTTTGGTTGTGGCAGCATTCAGCTCCATCGTAGCAAGTACCTTCGGAAGCACCACCGCTACAGGCGATGCACTGGAAGGCGCAGCGCTTCTGGCACACCAGCAGACAGCGATGATCTCTATCCTCTTCATCCTGCTTGCGATCGTTTTCGGCTTTTTGGTATATCGTAAGAATGTTCCCATCGGTCCGGCTTCTGCCATCGGCGTGGTTGGTATCATTGCCATCGTTGCCATCGGTATGAAGTTCTGCCCCATCAGCATTCCTTACAATGTATGGATGTGGATCCTGGCAGCCTACATTCTGGTTGCATCCGTAACTCCGGTTTGGATCCTTCTGCAGCCCAGAGATTACTTAAGCTCCTTCCTGCTTTACTTCATCATCGGTGTGGCCTTCGTCGCCATCATCGGTGCATCCCTTGCAGGACACGGACACATTGATATCCCGGCCTTCGCAGGCTGGCAGATCACCGAGAGCAACGGACTGTTCGCTACCGGAAACCTGTTCCCCGCACTGTTTGTTACCATAGCCTGTGGTGCCATTTCCGGCTTCCACTCTCTGGTATCCTCCGGAACCACCTCCAAGCAGCTTGACAACGAGGCCAATGCCCGTCCCGTTGCTTACGGTTCCATGCTCATCGAGTGTGTGGTTGCAGTGATCTCCCTGTGCGCAGTAGGGTTCGTTTGGAACACCGTAAACGTGGATAAGGAAGCCCTTGCAGCAACCGGACTGACCAGCCCCACTGCTGTATTTGCAGGCGGTATTTCCCAGATGGTCGGCAGCTTCACGGGCTCCGAGAAGCTTGTCAGCATCATCTACTCCATGTTCGTACTTGCCGTTTCCGTATTCTGTCTGACTTCACTGGATACCGCAACCAGACTGGCACGTTACATGTTCCAGGAATTCTGGCTCGGTCCCGATGAGACCGTACAGAGCGTAACCGGTACCAAGAAGGTGCTCTGCAATCCTTATCTGGCAACCATCATCACCGTCGTACTCGGTGTTGGTCTCGGTATGACCGGATATGCCAAGATCTGGCCGCTGTTCGGTGCAGCCAACCAGCTTCTTGCAGCAGTCGGCCTTCTGGCTGTATGTACCTGGCTTGGTAAGATCGGCAAAAACAACAAGATGTTCTACATCCCCATGGTATTCATGCTGATCGTTACCATCACCTCCCTGTGCCAGACTATCCTTGGCAAGTTCAAGGCCATCGGTGCAGGCGGTGCTGATGTCTGGGCTTATATCCAGGCGATCCTTGCAATCCTTCTGGTTGTGCTTGCTCTGGTACTGGCAGTTTACTCCTTTGCCAACCTTGCAAAGCAGTCCAAGGAAAAAGCAGCTTAATCAAGGTATACAAAGACCGGGACGCCTTATGACGCCCCGGTCTTTTCATTTCTTTACAGATTATGGAGTGATCATATGGACAAAACAGGAAAAGAAAACCTCACCTTCAGCTCTTCCTCTTCCGTATCCGTAACGGATACCGCCAATATCCCGCAAATCTATCCGCCTCACTGGCACAATGCGGCAGAGTTTACGGTGGCATTGAAGGACGGCTGCGTTTATCGCATAAACGAAACCACCTATACGCTGAGCGCAGGCGATCTGCTTCTGGTATGGCCGGGGCAGATCCACGAATCCATCAACGTCCCTTCGGAAAGTGCATTTTTCATCCAGTTTCCCTCTGTGATCCTGGAAAACAATCTGGATCTGGTTTCCGTATCCGGTCTTCTGTATGATCAGCATCATATCAGCTCCAGGGAGCATGCACAGCTAGCCTCCTATGTATCCGACCGGATCTTTACCATACAAAAAATACACAACTCACAGGATCCTCTCTCGGAGACCCGCTGCAAGCTGTGTATTTATGAAATTCTGTTAAGGCTGGGAGAAGAGGCCCTGTCCGAAAACAGGGAGGACCCTGCATTCCAGAAAACCGCCGGTTCCGGCTGGCGTTACATCCGTTCCGCCTGCAACTATATCCGCGCAAACGCCGGCGATGATATCACCCAGGCCGATGTGGCAAAACAGGTGGGCCTTAGCTCCTTTTACTTCTCAAAGCTCTTTAAACAATATATGCACCAGTCATTCCCCGCATATCTGGCAGGGATTCGGGTAAAGGCCGCTGCCGGTCTGCTTCTGGATAACAGCCTTTCCATCACGGAATGCGCCTTTTTATCCGGCTTCCAGTCTACGACTGCGTTTAACAAGGCCTTTCACGAGATCACCGGCTATGCGCCTAGGGATTACCGGAAGCTTTATCGATAACCTCTTTTTTGGCCTTTTCAACGGACGCGATCACGCTGTCACAAAAGGCATCAAATTCCGGATCCTCTTCATAGTCCTCCGGGTGGGAAAGGACATACTCGAGGGCGATCCGAACGCCCGCATGGAACGGAATGGTGGTGGTCATCTGCGGTGCGAGGCGTTTGAGCTTAGTGTTGTCAAAAACTACGGAAACCGATTTATCCCCTACAAGGCTTCCTCTGAAATCAAATCCATACGCATCACCCACATCGCTTAAAAAGTCAGATGACACATGGCAGGCATGCAGCTTGACACCAAGCGCATCTGCAATGGTCTGATAGATCTGATCCCATGTCAGGATCTCATCCCCTGTGATCTGGAACGCTTCACCGATGGCATGACGGTTGCCCATCAGCGCTGTAAAGCCTACGGCAAAATCTCTGTTAAAGGTAAGCGCCCAAAGCGAAGAGCCGTCTCCCTGGATCAGCACCGGTTTTTCCTGCTGCATCCGTTTGATCACCTGATAAAAGCCCTTATTGCCGTGTACACCCAGAGGAATGTTGCGCTCATCATAGGTATGGCTGGGTCTTACGATGGTAACAGGGAAGCCCTCCTGTCTGTACTGCTTCATCAGATATTCCTCACAGGCGATCTTGTTGCGGGAATACTCCCAATAAGGATTCGCAAGCGCTGTCCCCTCCGTGATGACGTAGCCGGCTGCCGGCTTGTGATAAGCGGATGCGGAGCTGATAAAGATATACTGGTTTGTCCGACCGCTAAACAGGCGCACGTCGCGCTCTACCGCCTCCACCTCAAAAGCGATAAATTCGCAGACCACGTCAAAAAACATGCCATCGAGCTTCTCTGCCACAGCCTTTTCATCGTTGATGTCCGCTGTGATCTGCTTTACATTTGCAGGAACCTCACTGCTGCGATTCCCCCGGTTGAGAAGATAGACCTCCCAAAGCGGATCCTGTGAAAGACGTCTTACGATTGCCATACTGATGGTACCTGTTCCGCCGATAAACAATGCTTTCATAGCGCTGCCCTCCTTTTCTATGAGAGTATTCTATCGGATTCGTTTTGCAAAAACCAGTTACTATTTATGTAGTTTTGCCCGATTATTGCGCAACAAGAAAGTGCCGGACGATCGCTCCCTCCGGCACTTTTGCATCTTTTATAACAGGAATGCAGGCTCCTTTATTTGCGCTTTCCGAACAGACGAAGGAGCTTTAAAAACAGGTTGATGAAATCCAGATACAGCTCAAATGCACCTGCCATCGCGATGGCTGTTACACTCGAGGAATCGGAAAATGCCACTCTGTTTTTCAGCTTCTGCACATCATACGCTGTCAGTCCCACAAAGATCAGGACGCCCACAATGCTGATGCCGAATTCCACCGCGCTGCTGTGCAGGATCAGAATGTTCACCAGACCTGCAATGATGATCCCGACAAGGCCCATCATAAAGAGGGAACCCAGGGAGGACAGATCTCTTTTGGTGATCAGTCCGTAGATGGCCATGACGCCGAACATACCTGCTGTCATCAAAAAGACGGAGGCTACCGAAGCGCCTGTATAGGCCAGACAGATAATGCCGATGGTAGCGCCGGTCAGGTAGGAATAGATGGTATACAAAACGGCCGCCAAAACCACGTTATTCTTTTTCAAAACCGAGTTGGACACCAGTACGATGGCGATCTCAGCGCCAAAGAGCAGGTAGAGTCCGAACGGATTCTTAACCAGCCAGTTCAGCATAAAATACGGTGCGCTGTAAGCTGCAAAGGCCGTAATGCCAAGTGCCGCCACCATAAACAAAAAGGCCTTGGCGATCACCTCTTCAAACATCAGACTCTTGAGCTGATGAAGGGTCGTGGTGACCGGATTGCCTGCTTCAAAGCCGCCGCTCAGATCCTCATAGCTCTGAAATCCCTGTGCATCCTGATACTCCTCATAGCGGGGCGGCGTAAACTGCCCGTTGTTATAGCTTTCATATGATTCCATACTGTTCTCCTCCTGTTCTTTGCGAAAATCGATCGGTTTTCACTAAGCTCCATCTACAGTTTACCATCTCTGTCAAGTAAGGGCAATGCCTGCCGGTCAGTTCGGTCAGCTTCCCTTTTGCAAAAAGCGCTCCGGGATCCGGATCGCAAAGGCCTTCTCATAGGAAGCGATCGTCCCCTCTCCGGAAAGCTTTTTCCTGGGCCAGAGAGAGATCTCAAAGCCGTGAAGCTCTACGATCTTTTTGACAATGGAAAGTCCAAGCCCGCTCCCTCCGCGGCTGCTTCTGGACTGATCGCCCATCACAAAGGGCTCAAACAGATGCTTTGCCATCTCCTCATCGATGGGATCTCCGTTATCGGCCACAAGGATCCAAAGATCATCCTCCCTCTTTTGCACAAACACGCCGACCGCGCTGCCTTCCCTGTTATGCCGGATGGCATTGGTCAACAGATTGGTGACGGAACGGGACAGCTGCAGGCGGTCCGCAGGGATCAAAATCGTCTCCTCCGGGATCTGTACCTCCGGCTCCATCCCCGCATCCTCAAAATCCTGATACTGCATCGCCACGCACTCCCGCACCAGCTCACAGATATCTGTCGTTTCCTTCTGAAGCGTAAAGCCCTCGCTGTCTGTTTTCACATAGTCAAACAGATACGTGATCAGCTCATTCATCCTCTGGGACTTCGCCATGATGGCACTCAGGTATTCCTGCTTTTTCTCCTCCTTTACCAGGCCGTCCGAAATCGCCTTGGCATAGCCGTTTACGGTGGTGATCGGCGTCCGCAGATCGTGGGCAATGTCCGAAAGCATCAGGTTGCGTTTTTGTTCATACTCCCGCTGCTTTTCCACCCGTCTGGTTTCAATCTTCTGAAACTGCCGGATCACGACACCGACATAATAGGAGCCCCCCAGAAGAATGGGCAACAGCAGCAAGACCAGGATCGCCAGCAGGCTTACAAGCAGCAGCGCTTCCTTGCCCATTGACATATCCACCGCCACATTACCGCTTTCCATATGCCTGCTTGTCCCCAGCCGTTCGCTCAGCTCGGAAAAGCCCTGTGCCACATAGGTCTGAAAGCGTCCCGGCATCAGGATCTGCAAAAGCTCTAAAAGCAACAGACCCAGCACCAGCAGCAAGGCACTGCCGATGCCCCACAGTCCTATCGTTTTCGGATCCCTTCCCCCGAAGAAATATCGCATGAGCAGCGGAAGCACGTACCGGTTCAAAAGAGAACTGATCCCGTACTCCGCAAGTGCCACAAGCACCAGGGTAGCCACAAAGGTTTTGATCAGAAAAAGCTGTAGGTCCCTCAGTTGTTGTTTTTCTTCTTTATCGTTCATATCTGATACCAGCCTGCAGGTCAGACGAGTCTGTATCCCAGTCCTCTCATCGTCTTAATGTATTCCGACGGGTCCTCGGACAGCTTGGAACGGAGCTTGGAGATACACACCATGATATTGTTGTCCGCCACGATATACGCCTCGCCCCAGCCGCATTCATACAGCTGCTGTTTGGTAAACACCTTGCCCGGATGACTCATGAACAGCTCCATCAGCTTGTACTCTACCGATGTCAGCTCGATGGGCTCGCCGTTCTTTTGCAGCAGGCAGGATTCGGGATCCAGCGTCAGATCCCGCACCTTGATCAGCTGCTTTGCGCTCTGATTGGCGCCAAGCGCGTGAAAGCGCCTAAGGTTGGAGTTTACCCTCGCTACGGCCTCCAGCGGATTAAAGGGCTTGGCCAGATAATCGTCCGCTCCCAGATTCAATCCCAGGATCTTTTCCGAATCCGCATCCTTGGCTGACAGAATGATGACGGGAATATTGCTCTCCTGGCGCAGCTGTCTTAGCACCTGGTAGCCGTCCATCCCCGGCATCATGATATCCAGGATGCAAAGATCCGGACTCTGGGCACGCAGCAGACGGAGCGCGCCGGCTCCGTCCTCTGCTTCGGATACTTCATATCCTTCGTTTTCGAGATATAGTTTCAAAAGGTCTCTGATCTGCGGCTCATCATCCGCGATAAGAATCTTATATCCCATTATACTGCCTCCGTCTCGATCGCTGCGACGTCTTCTTTGTCCTTCAGTGCATCATACAGGGCTGCTTTGGTAGCATGCTCATAAGGTGCTACGTAGAATACGGAAAGGATGCCGCATGTCAGAAGGGATAACAGCTCCCAGCCGATGAAGGAAAGATCCAGTACGAATGCTCTCCACTTGTTGCCGGACATCATCTCTTTGCTCTTTGCAAAGGCTTCCTTGGTACTCATCTCAGGATGCTCTGCCATCAGATAGGGGATCATGCGGTACTCATATCCCTTGATGATGCCGGGGATCACGAAGAGCAGGCTCCAAAGTACCAGGTACAGATCTCTGAAAAACAGGGTCTTTACAACATTTATATAGTTGTGATCAAATACGTACAGTACATTCTTTGCGATTTCTACGGGCTCATCCAGGTTTTTGGTGAAAAATCTCTTACAGCCTGCATCGATCGGGTTCAGCAAAAAGGCCGAAAGTGCAAATACGATCGCCATCACGATGGCAACTACGATGATTCCGATGATCACCGCTACTACGATCACGGCTGCAGGGATTTCATCCTTGACCGACTCTACCGCTTCGCCAAGCTCTTTCAGGTCCTCAGGATCTTCCACATTGATCAAAACGCCCTCGCCGTCCTTAGCTGCTTTTTCGATATCCTCAGCAGCCTCATCGATGTCTTTTTGTGCGTCCTTGACATCTTCCTTTGCATCCTCGATATCTTCCGCTACATCTTCGGATACCTCACCGATCATTCCGGAAAGCTTTCCGTTGTCTTTTTCATTGTAGCTGTTTGTTAAGGGATTTGCGCCCCCGCCCCCGAAGCTTCCGGTGTATCCGCCGCCTCCTGCGATCACAGCGGCGATCAGTCCTACCAGGACCGCCTTCCAGTAATTGGCCTTAAAGCTTGTCTTACCTTTTTCTTTCAGTTCTTTTCTTGTCCACATAATCGTTCCTCCTCTTTATGTTGTCCGGCAGCCGAACCTCTTTGTCAGGTGCCTGTGGCCTGTTTGTTTTCTATGGCTCTATCATAAAGGCGGAATCTTTCGGGAAAAATCGAAGAACCTTAACGTTATCTTAACGGTTGCAGTATCCTTTCTGTAAGAACCTTTCTGTAGGATTCTCTCAGCAGGATTCTCTCAGCAGGATCCTATCTGCCGATATCCACCACGACCGCAGCGGATTTCTTTCCCTCCGTTGTGATCCCATGCACCGTCCGGCAGGGAACCACATAGATCTTATAGGTATATCCCAGGGCAGCGTACAGGGATGCCTTGGGCTTTTTTACGGTATCGACCAGCTGGGGCTTATTTTTCCCGCTTACGCAATACACCCGGTACGCATTAGCCCCCTTTGCCTTCTTCCATTCCACATTGAAAAAGCGGATCTTCTGTCCTCTGTAAAAGGAAAACTTTCCCTTCGTAACCCCGGTGATCCTTGTCCCCTTCGGGGCGTTTGGCGCAGTAAACATGCGGACTCTCAGCGCATCCGCTCCATCCACCTTTCCAAGCGGGGTATTCACAAAGGCTGCGATGCGCACATCATACCCCGTCTCCGGAGACAATTTCTTCAAAACAGCCTTAGTCTTCTTTGTCTCCCCTGCAAGGATGTAGGTGCCGCTTTCCTTTTCCTTATAATAAATATGGTAGCCGTCGCAGCTTTTCGCTTCCTTCCAGGAGATCGCGATCCGGTCCTTCTTTGTTTTGCCCTGCGAAAGGCCTTTGATCTGTTTGGGTTTGACGACCACCTGACAGGTTGCCTTCTTAGCCGGATCCGACGCATCGCTTACCGTGATCTCGGCATAGCCCGGCTTTTTGGCCGTAACAACGCCTCCGGCCACCGCTGCCACCTGTGCATCGGAGCTGCTCCAGGTAAGGCCTGCGGCAGGGACTCCGTCCGGCTGCAGGTTGTAGGTTTTGCCCTGCTCTGCATAAAGAATGGTCTGGACCAGCTTCAGGGAAGGCTCCGATGCCGCCACCGGCCGGGCTGTCCCTGTCAGGACCAGACAGATCAGACTTATCATTATCATATAGCAGGAACGTCTCTTCATACTTCTTTCCATCCTATTATTCTTCTTTTCCTGTAGCATCCGGTTCATCCGGCAAACTCTCTTCTTCTGCACTCTCCGTTCCGAGCTCCGCCGCTGCCCCATCACCATCATCCGGATCCGTCCCGGCATCCTCTTTGCGATTCGGATTGGATATGATGATCTTGCCGTCAACGACATCGATCTTGACATGGTTCGAATCGATCCCGGCAGCCTCCCGGATCTCCTTTGACAGGCGCACACGGCCCGCCTTATCCAGGACAGAGAACTCCTCATGCAGCTCCTCGGCCAGCATCGGCTGCGGCGCCTTCGGATCCGACATGATCGCCCCGGTATCCTCCACCAGATCCTTATCCTTCAGGATACGTTCGGAGGAGATCTTGCCGTCGGAGATCATCACAACGCGGTCTACGCGGTCGGCCAAAGACAGATCGTGGGTTACGATCACAATGGTGATCCCCAGCTCGCGGTTCAGCTTGCGAAAAAGCATCTGCAGATTGACAACATTGTTTTTATCCACCGCTGCCGTCGGCTCATCCATCAGGAGCATTTCCGGCTGGTTGGCCAGTGCCGTGGCAATGGCAACTCTTTGCTGCTCACCTCCGGAAAGCTGCTCGGGATAGGCATTGATCTTATGCCCGAGGCCCACCTGCTCTAACAGGGAAACGGCACGCTCCCGCTTTTGCTTGCGGCTCATTTTGGTAAACATCAGGGGCAGCTCCACATTTTCCACAGCTGTCAGATAGAACAGCAGATTGTCGGTGATCTTCTGCCAGACAAACCCGATATGCTCGTTGCGATATTTCGCAAGCTTTCTTTCGCTCATATCCGCCAGATTTTCCCCATTAAAAAGTGCCACGCCGGCGCTTGGCTTATCCAGACCGCCGAGGATCGACAACAGCGTGGACTTTCCACTGCCGGATTTTCCGATGATGGCCATCAGCTCACCCTTCTGGATCTCCAGCTCAAGTCCCTGCAGGGCCATCACCTCAACACCGTCGGATTTGTAGATCCGCACCAGACCATCGCAGGTAATATATGCACTTTTTTCTTCTACTGCCGCTTCCTTCATTGAGATTTCCTTTGTTTTTTGCAATTTCGCGCTTTGTTAAGTCCAGTTTTAATTATTGATATTTTATCAAAGACGGGCGTTATCTTTCTTTTCGATTTCTTAAATCACCCGTGTTATCCATATTCTTCGTCGTTCTATTCTAGAGGCGGATCAGCATGTCAGCCATCTGGGCCAGCTTCAGATCATGGGTGGTCATGATGATGGAAATACCCTCTTTCTCGGCAAGGTCCTTAAACAGCTGTGCAATATGATGCCCCGACTCCGTATCCAAAGCTCCGGTGGGCTCATCCGCAAACAGCACAGGTGGACGATGGGCCATCGCTCTGGCGATGGCGATCCTCTGTCTCTCGCCACCGGAAAGCTGAACAGGATAGTGGTTGCCGCGCTCTGCAAGTCCCACAACCTCCAAAACCTCCCGGATCCTCTCCTCACGGCCCTGCTTGACGCCGGCCGTACGAAGACCGAAATCAATATTTTCAATGGCCGTCATGGAAGGGATCAGGGCAACCGACTGAAACACGAAGCCCATCTGATTCCGGCGAAGCTTTTCCTTTTCCTTCGGATTCATCAGACTGTATTCCCGGTCCAGAAGACGGACAGAGCCCTCATTGAAATCATCCAGCGTACTGAGCACGTTAATAAGCGTCGTTTTTCCGGAACCGGAACGGCCCATGATCATGATCAGCTTCCCCTTGGGGAGCCTTAGATCCAGATGATCCAGAACCGTCAGATCGCTCCCGTCGCCAAGACGGTAGCTCTTTACAAGGCCGTCAGTGGTTACGATATATTCTGTTTGTGTTTCCTGCTCATGCATATCAATCTTCTCCAAGCTTCAAAGCACGGGTGATGTTCAGTCCCTTTAGGATCCGTCTGATCCAGAGGATACAGATGATCACAACAACGATCAGCACTGCCGAGAGGCGTATGGTATCAACACCCGGGCTGCTCACAAAAACAGGGACATTGTGTTTCTGGGGCAGATAGACCGCCGCAAAAACAGAGGCAAAGAACTTGCTGGTGATCAGTCCTGCACCAACGCCTGCCAGAATGGACATAAAGGACAAGAACAGCTGCTCCATCACAAGCATACGGTTCACTTCTCCCTCCGTGATACCCATGGCGCGGCAGATACCGAACAAAAGCTCACGGTCGCGGATGGAGGTGATCCAGTAGATCATATAACCGATGACGCAAAGCAGCAGCGCGATCAAAAAGTCAGCCGTAAACAGGCCATTGGTAATCTGGATGATGGCACTTTCCTTATTCATCGCCACCTCGTTCTCCCAGGAAAGCACGCTTTCCGCCTCGCGCTCTGTTGCAAGGAGCATTCCCTTTAACCTGTCCCTGAACTCCTTATACTCAAACTTGCCCTTATCGGGAAGATCCCCCCAGACCTGATAGGGGAACATCCCGTAATTTGCGTTGACAAAGGGGTAATTCATCACAACAAGATACTTTTCTTCCTCGATGATCTCGCCTTCTTCCCCTTGCGTGTAATGGTATCTCTGATAACCCGGCCACGAATCCACAATACCAACGATCTTCACCTTGGCCGTCGCAAACGGATTTTTCATACCGGTCACCTTGGGCGGCAGCATATCGCAGTTGATACTGTCGCCTTCCTTTGCCTTCAGCTCCCTGGCAAGATTGGAAGAGATCAGGGCGCCTTCATATTCCGCCCCCAGATCGTTCAGATAGGTATAAAAATGCTGTTTGTTCAGTCCGTTCTTCAGGATTGCCGTCTCTCCGAACTCCCTGGTCTGAATGCCCATGATCTGCACATTCCGAATCGCTGCCTTCCCCATGGTCACCACCAGAGAATCATTGTTGGCTACCTTCGTGACCCGGGTGCAGGTTCCATCCTCCACCAAAGAACGATAGATCCCGAAATCCGGTTCGGTATAACGCCATTTCATGACCGTATTTCCCTCGTCATCAAAGCTTTTTACCATCGTGATGGGCCACTTTTCCGTGATCCGAAGATCCGTACCGGCTTCATACTGCAGTCTGGCCTCGATGTTGGAATTGATGGTCCTGGCCATATTGGCATGAAACAAACTCATGGCAACCGTTACCACCATAAAGACAGAGATCACGCCCGAGGATTTGCGGGTCCTGATGATCTGCAAAAGGCCTGCAAAGGTGGCAGGGCTGAAATGTTTTCTGCCGATCTTATACACGATCGTGATCAGATAAAAGATCAGACGCAGCATCAAAAGTCCGCAGGCAAACAGAAACAGCGTTGCATTGATAAAGATCACGGGATCGATCCCGTCTCCCTTCATAACGCTGTCGGACAGCACCGTCAGCTGTTTATTGTAGTTAAACAGCAGATAGACCGACACCGCCAGAAGCACAACATCCAGAAAATAGCGCTCCCAGAAGGGGACAATGGATATCCTCCTCTGATCCTTTTTCTTTCTGAAGAACAAAAGCACGGGCACCAGATTGATGAGAATGGCAAGAAACGCCGCAATCTCGGCCGCCACAACCATGGAGGGATTGAATACATACTCCGAAACACTGATCGTGCCCGGCGCGGTAAAGCCCATGAAATCAGCCACTCCCGCAACCGCTCTTCCGAAAAAGAACCCCAGCACAATGCCGATGGGCACGGAGATCTGGCTTAGGAAAAATGCGGACAAAAAATAGGTCTGGATCAGTCTGAGCTTGCTGAGTCCTCTGTCTCTGAGAGTCTGCAGCTCTCTGGTCTCCGATTCTATGATCCTGAAGGAGATCAGGCCGATGAATGTGATGATCAGCACCATCAGCGGAAGCACGATCACATAGACCATCTGCTGGACGGAGCGGCTTTCCACGCGGTAGCTCTCTAACACCGGCGTGATATTCTCTTCCAGCTTATCATCCTTTTTCTTCAGCTTTGCAAGAATGCTTTTGACACGGCCCACGCGCTCCGAGGTGATATCCCGATAGTCCAGCGACTGGTAGACCTCACATTTACACTCCTTGGTATACTCCGTACTGATCTTCAGAAAATCCTCCTTTGTCAGGATCAGCATGGGAGCCCCTTTGGACAGCGATTTCTGCCAGTAATAATCATCCGGCTTTTCCGAAATGATCCCGCTGATATAGACCTGCAGGACCTTTTGATCATTGATCGTATTCCCGTTGGTATAGACCAGAAACGGAAAGCTGAGAACCTCACCGATCACCAGATCACAGCTGTCCGCGGTATAGCGGCTGATCAAGCAGGGATAAGCATCCTCCGGGATTTCGGCACCCCTGCCGGCATACTCGGAAATATCCTCATAGTAATCCACACCGGCCTCCAGGGTATAATGGTCTTTGACCGCCGCAGGATCCAATCCGTCATCCAGGCATCCCAGATTGATGACCATATTGTTGCTGACATAGCCATATTCCGGTCTGACATTCAGAAAATACAGAAATCTCTGATCCGCTACCACCGGAAGCTGAAGCGATTTTTTCCAATTCGCCGCATAACTCTCGGCCTGTTCGTTGATGGTGTCGGCAACACTTTTTCCGGCAGCCAGCTCCTCCTGCAGGGTAAAGGATGTGATATCCAAAACGCCCGAAACGGAGGCCGGATAGACGCCCGTGATCGAGTTCTGCTTGATAAAGCCTCTCTGGATGACCTTGTTCAGCGATCCAAGCCGGAACATCTGGATCATGGAAAAGATCATGGTCATAGCCACCATACCGCAGATCAGGCATGCATAGAGCTTATATTTATTTTTGATCTTGGTTAACAGATATCGGATCATTTCAGCACTATATCTCCCTCGGATACTCCTCTGAGGATCAAAGCATATTCCTTGGCCCTCGGTGTTTCATAGGTGGTCACATATTCCTTGACGGGCTTGCCGTCCACAAGCTTCCAGACATATTCCTTCACATTGGAGGAAAGCTTGTTGGTTTCCTTATAAACGCCGCTCGCCGGGATCGCGACCACATGATCAAAGTGTTCGGCTTCATACTCCAGCTTGGACTTTGCAAGCCACAGCTCTTCAACCTGCTCATCCATTTCCATATAGAACTGATTCCATGCATTCTTTTTAAAAGGCGCGGAATAGGTGATCACTTCCTTGCCGTCCTTGGTAAACAGATAATATTTTCCCTTCTCTCCGGGATTGACCGCGATACACTTGCCTGTAAATTCTCTCTTATCTTCTGTCTTCAAAACCACGGATCCGCCGATCCTGGCCGGAGGATCATAGCCGTCTGCGGGAGACTGATAGACATACAGCTTCGTTTTCCCAGCAGGATCAAAGCGCTGTACTCCCATAATGAACTGCCCGCGTCTGACAGGGCTTTCACTGACCACGGGACTGGCAACTGCCTTTCCTTCATTGGCAGCCTTCACGATCGCTTCATGGCTTCCGCCCTTTTGCTTTTTCACCCGGCTGTAATCGACTGCCAGCTTGGCAGAGGAGGCTTCATAGTCCTTCTCTTCATATTCCCGCTCGATTTCCAGGCTGTTCAGCTGCGCCCGGATCTCGGCCTCCGCATTCATACCGCTTCGGATCACATCCAGCTCCTGCGCATCGGGTCCCATCTCATCTCTTGCCCCGATCATCCGCTCATTCTCCTGCAGGGATGCCAGTGCCCGGTCCAGCTCCTTTTTGCTCTTTTCGTATTCCTTTAAAAAGAGCTTGTGATTGGTATTCAGGTCATCGATGGCCACTGCTGCCGCTTCCAGCTCTCCTTTTCCGCCGTTCATGATGATCTTGAACAGCTCATCGCCCGGATGCACGATCACGCCGCCCATATCCTGGCGCTCCAGCCTGCCGTCGTAGCTTGCCAGATACAGATCGACATACGGCCTTGCCATCATGGTCGAGCTAAGCGGAACAACCTCCGTATAGGTACGATACACCGTCTCGTATTCGGTATATTTATTCGGTACATAGACATTGCTGCTGTACAGTACCAGTTCCCCCTCCGAAAGTCCGCTTTTTACCTCGGTATAGTATTCATCTGCGGTGCCGATCTCCACCTTTCGCTTTTCCGTGTTGCCGGCCTCATCCTTTTTCACATAGACAAACGCATCCAGTCCCTCATGATACAGGGAGTCATTTCCCACCGCGAGACATTCTTCGTTGGAATCATCCAGAAAATACAGGGCCATTTTGTTTCCGAGAACCAGCTCTGCTCCCGGTGCCTTAAACCGCATGTACGGATTCTTGACTACGGCCTTGGCATAAGCTCTTTCTCCCACCTCATAGTCAAACTCCTGAATGGGTACCTTTTTCCCGTCGATCTCGGTCCATTTGCTCTGATAATCCCCATATTGGTATTTTTCGATATTGGTTTCGGGAACCTCAATATACAGATCGTTGTAATCGCCGATCACCACCACATTTTCAAAGCCGGCAACCATATTGCTTTCGGTCAGGTCCTTGACATAGGTGACATAGCCGCTGTGAGGTGCCGTAAAGGTAACGCTCTTTAGCTTTTCCTTCTTCGTCCTGATCTGCTCCTGCTCGGATTTGATCTGTGCATCGATCACAGCCAGCTCATATCTCAAATTTTCCTGCTGGATCTGCTCCTCCTTCAGGATCTGCGCCAGATCGTTTCCTTCGATATAGACCTCTGTATCCTTTTTGTAATTCAAAAGGCCGAAGGTCTGGTCATAGAGCTTCACCGTCTTTTCCCGCTGCCGCTGCAAAGAAGAGATCCTGAAGTTGCTCTCGCGGATGGCATCCTCAAGGCCCTCCTTATCGGCCACGGCCACCACGTCACCTTCCTTGACGTAGTCGCCGACGCCCACCTTCACAGAGGTGATCTCACAGTTCTTTTCCCAGTAGCAGGGATATTCCATGGGAACCACATTCCCGTAGAGCATACGCAGATATCCCACCACCCTCTTGGTCACTGGTCTGAAGGAAACGGTCCCCTTGGCCGGATCCAAAAGCTCTGGGGCCTTTGGCAGTTTTTTGCCGCACCCCTGCAGCATCAGGCAGGCCAAAAAAAGCAGCAGAAGAAGACGCAGAGCGCCTCTTTTGTGTTGCCTGTATTCTCTTTTTTCTGTTTCCTTCCTGCTCACGATGCCCTTCCCTGTCTTTTTTCTTATTGCAAAGCCACCTGCTCACCGCCGGACAGCCCTTCCGTGATCACCACTTCAAGCCCCAGCGTATCGCCCACCGTCACCTTGACTGCTTCATATTCTCCGTCTTCCCGTCTGACCAGCACATAGTTGCCCGTCTCCGTCTTCACGATGGCTTTTTTATCCACATGGCAGATATTTTTCCGTGTGGCACTCCTTCCGGTCACCTTCAGGCTTTCTCCCAGGAAATTGCCCTCGATCACCGGCTTTAAAAATACCAGATCCTTCTCATCCTCCCGGCCCTCCGGCGCCTCGATCACCTCCACCTCGTAATCCGAAGCCGCTCCCTTGGCCGTCAGGCGGTCACCTGGCGCAAAATCCGCTGCCGTAAATCCGGTAGGACTATCCTCTTTGCCCAGATCCATCACATAGTATCCGTCATTTTTGACGATCCGAAACAGGATCTTGCCCGGCGCGATATGTCCCTCCGCCAGCGCCGGATCCATATCCGTTACGATGCCGTCGATATCCGAAATGATATTAAAGGAAGAATAGGTGGACTGAACGTCCGAAACGTAAAGATCCGCTACCCTGCACTCATTTTCCAGAAGCTTGATCTGCTCCGTATAATCACGGTTTGGCTCAAGCTCTGCAAGGCGTGCGATATGATCCAGCTTAAGGCGGGCAAGCTCTTTATTCTGCCTGCTGGCCAAAAGCTGCTCATCCAGCTCCTCGGAATGAAAGGCGATCAGCGTCTGCCCTGCCTTGACATGGTCTCCCATGGTGGCGCTGACCGTATCCAGCTTCATGTCATACACACTCTCCATCTCCGCCAGCTTTTCGTTGGAGATCCGATAGTCGTATTCCTCATAGCCGGAGAGGGTGATCTCATATTCAAAGTCATAGGTCAGATCGCCCTTTTCCACAGTCGCTGTCGTTTTTTCAGTACTGTTGTAGGTCATATCCGCAGGCGGTACCAGCTCCGAGCGTGCTGCCTGTCCGCAGCCGGACAAAAAGGAAAGGGTGATCAGCCCCGTCATAGCAGTTATTCTTTTGATGTGCCTGCCTGTCAACATGTTGCCCCTCTGCTTTTGCTCCCGGACTGCCCAAAGCGCAGTCCGATATAGTAGTACCGTCCTACATACTACCCTATATCTTGTAGGACAGTCAAGGGATGAATCTCTGCTTTTTACCCGATAAATTAAATACGGGGGATGGGGCTGGTTTTTCTTTGCTCAGGAAAGTGTGACCTCGATCACATGCCTTCCCTCTCCTAACGCTTTCAGGTCCGCCTTGGGGATCAAAACGGCTCCGTCCCGGGCGCTATAGGTCTTTTCCTGATCCAAAACGGCTTTTTCGATGGCATACTCTCCCCACTCTTTACCGCCGACGTTTTGATAGACCACCGTCAGATCGGTGCCGGCGAAGGGAATATCCACGCTTGCCCTGCCGCTGTCATCAAACTGCTCCTTTAGCAGATTCGGCGAAAGCACCAGATCTCCGGCCCGCCCGCGGATCCCGAACATCTCGGTGATCACCGTCAGAAGATACCAGCTGCCCGCCCCTGTCAGATAGTGATACAGTCCGCGCCCGTCATTGTTGAAATACTCCGGAACGCCGGGATAGATCTTGCTTTTGGTATAATCGGCGGATGCACGGTACAGGGTATGAAGGGCCTTATAGCCCGCATCCGCAAACCCTCTTTGATACAGGGCGTTGGCATACATGACCGCCATATGGGAAAAGACCGCGCCGTTTTCCTTTTCGCCATAGGCAAAGCCGAACATGCGGCCCATATCTGTCTTGAGCTCCTCAAAATCCGTATTCAGGCGGTATCCGCCGATGGCCTCATCATACAGATAGGCATCCGCGCTCTTTATGATCTTCTTTGTATCCTCCTTCGTAGCCGTTCCGGACATCACGGAAAATACCTGCCCTGTCAGCATCATGCGGACCTGCTTCTTACCGTCTCTTTCAAACATGCCCTCCACGCTGCGTCCGCTGTTATCATAGTAGCTGTTAAACCAGCCGAGATCGTCCTGCGTGATCCATTCCTGCCGGCGGATCCGCTCCATCAGCGCATCGCTCATAGCGCGGAGCCTTCTTGCGATCTCATCCACAGACCACGTCGTTTTCTCTCCCGAGACCCTTCCGGAAACCGCCTCCATATAGTTGTATAACAGCTTCCTGCAGGCATCAACGTCCCCGAAAAGGGCTTCATTTTCTTTAGACAGCAAAATGTCCAGTTCCTTCAGAAGAGAGACCTTCTCGGCTTTTGTTTTCTCTTTGTAAAGCTGCAGATAGTCGGCAATATCCCTTAGATTCCCGGCATAGGCGCAGGAAAAGGCCACGCTCTCGCCGCGCTCCTTTGCCATATCCAGCGCATCATTCCAGTCCGCACCGCGCAGTCTCATGATCCCGTGCTCTCCCAGATCAAAGAAGGCTGTCACATTCTGCAAAAGAAGATGCTCGATCACGGAGCCTTTGTAGGCTTCACCGCTCTGCGTACGCTGGAAAACACCTTCCCCGGGATCAAAGCCTTCGTCCCGGCTCTCTGCGCGAAGGGAAAGCGCATCCTTAAAATACCCCACATTCTGCTCGAGGATCTCCAGATCTCCCGTCCTGTCCATATACAAACGCAGGGTCAAAAACGGCCAGAAGCCATGATCCATCCACACCCTCGGAATGCCGTTTCTGTCCGCCTTAAACTCTCCCGGCGCATCCCCGATGATGGTGGCATTGCTCCCGTCCAGTCTCACGCCTGCAAAGTTGTTCAAAAGCAGCTTTCCGATGCCCTCAGGCTCTGTCAAAAGCAGCGCCAGGCAGTCCTGCCACAGATCCCTCCAGCCTCTGCCGCCCTTGCCATAGTCATGATGCGGTAAAAAGGAGCAGCCGAAGATCCTTCGAAGCTGGGGCTGGAATGCCACCCACTCCATAAATCTGTCAAACTCCCTGCTCCCGGTATGGACATGCAGCGGGATCAGCTCCTTCCAGTAATCATCGGAGGCTTTGATACAATCCGCAGCCTTTTCGGCCGTGTTGCAGCTCTCAAAGGCCTGCATGATCTTTTCCTTTGTATCGCACAGTCCCATCAGGATCTCAAAGCTGACACTTTCGCCGCCCTTAAGCGTTACATCTGCAAACCTGAGGACCCCTGTGACCTCGCGGCCGTCAACATGGTCCCCTGCCTTTTGCCACCTGGTATCTGCCATGGAAAGAAGAGACGCAGGTCTTAGGAAATTGCCGCCCTCGCCGATGTAGCTGTCAGTGTCTGCCAAAAAGCCCACAGGCGCTTTCCCGTCCTGATCTGCGCCATACACATAATAGGTGGTATCGCCGGGTACATGGCCTCTTTCATCAAAGGCCAGCGTAGGCGTCAGCACGATCCCATACTCCGTAACAGATGCCCTGTGGAGCATGGAGGTCACATGTCTGTGATCCCTGAGATTATCCGCACTTCTTCCGTAAACGGGAATGGCTGCTACCGGTGTAAAGGCAACAGGCTCCTTTCCCGTATTGGTGATCTTCACACGCATCAGCTCTGCCGGATGATCCAGCAGCGATATCATCGTCACCTCTGCCTCCAGCGGTTTGGTTTTATGCCCGCGGACAGTCCGCTGCTTCATACGGCTTCCGTAAAGCTGCAGTGTATCTTCTTTATCCGTAAAGCGGTTGGCCAGCTGCGCAGCGGAAGCTCCTGTGGCGGACCAAAGCTCATCCTCCATCACCAGCAAAAAGTTCCTGCTGTCCATATCATCCGTCAGATTGCGGATGCTCTTCGGGGTCAGCAGAAAATGATTCTGATCCGTCTTGGCATCCCCGGCATAGGTGGGTGTGACCACGCTCTTAAGCGCATGCCTGCCTGCCAGGGGAAAATACAGTCCGCTGATACCCTCCGGGTTTTCCATACAAAATCCGCCCATATCATCCGTGTAATACAGTTTTGTCATAACATACCCCTTTCGTTACCCTTTCTTTATACAAACGAGTTCTAAACAGGTTGCTTCCTGCTTCTTGCTTTCTACTTACTATACTCCAATTATTCTCGGATCCGATATCGAAATCAACACCTTTTTTTCACTTCGGTGTTGTATTTTTATGCTGTCCGAAAAAGGATAGGCAAACAACCCGCATTTGGGCTATAATAACGAAAAGATGTAAACCATAGGAAAGGCAAAGCTATGAGCGATAAAGCAACCATCAAACTGAAAAAAGGGCAGGGCCGCTATCTGAAGGCCGGCGGTGCCTGGATCTTTGACAATGAGATCGATCTTTGCACCGGCAGCTATGAAAACGGAGCGCTTGTCGATGTGGTGGATTTTGATGACTATCCCCTCGGCGTCGGCTATATCAATGACAACTCCAAGATCCGCATCCGGATGCTGAGCAGAAAGGCCGGGACCGTCATCGATGATGCCTTCTTTTACCAAAGACTCAAGGCCGCCTGGGAGTACCGCAAATGCGTATTGGCGCCAAAGGATCTGACCTCCTGCAGAGTGGTGTTCGGGGAGGCGGATTTTCTGCCCGGGGTCACCATCGATAAATATGAGGATCTCCTTGTGGTGCAGTCTCTGGCCCTTGGGATCGACCGCTACAAGGAAAGGATCGTCGATCTTCTCATACAGGTGCTTTTAGAGGACGGGATCAAGATCCGTGGCGCCTATGAAAGAAGCGATGCCAGAGAGCGGAAAAAGGAGGGACTCCCTCTTCACAAGGGCATTCTGCGGGGCACCTTTGCGCCCGAGATTGAAATCGTCGAAAACGATGTTCATTATCTTGTGAACGTCGCCGAGGGGCAGAAGACCGGCTTTTTCCTGGATCAGAAATACAACCGGCTGGCCATGCAGCGGATCTGCAAAGGCAAGAAGGTGCTGGACTGCTTCACCCATATGGGCACCTTTGCCCTCAATGCCGGCTTTGGCGGTGCCAAAAGCGTATTGGGTCTGGATATCTCGGACTATGCCATAGAGCAGGCAAGGGAGAATGCAAAGCGCAACCATCTCGAAGAGACCGTCCGGTTTCAGACCGCCAACGTTCTCGATGCCCTGCCCGGGATGGTGGCAGCGGGCGACCGGTTCGATGTTGTGATCCTCGATCCCCCGGCCTTTACCAAATCCAGAGAAGCCACAAAGCAGGCGATCAAGGGCTATCGGGAGATCAATATGCAGGGCCTTCGGCTCGTGGAGGATGGAGGGTATCTTGCCACCTGCTCCTGCTCCCACTTTATGACACAGGAGCTTTTCGTCAAAACCATAAAAGAGGCTGCCGGATCCGTTCACAAAAGACTGCGGCAGGTGGAAGCCCGCACCCAGGCTCCGGATCACCCGATCCTGTGGGCGGCAGACGAGAGCTTCTATCTGAAATTCTACATTTTCCAGGTCGTAAGCGAGCGGTAGCCGGGCAGCTGCTTTGCCCCTGAAAACAGGCGGCCGGCGTATGCTTTTTTGCATTGTAAATCCATGCTGTATAAGGTATGATAAAACTGATTTCAAATGAAAGGGGGACCAAGAGATCATGAAACGAATCGCAAAGCTTCTGTTACCCGCTGTTATGGCTCTCCTGATGCCGGTCATCGTCCAGGCACAGGATCTGCCCTTTACACTCTCCAAGCCAGTCACCACATCCGTAACCCTGGCCAATGCAGATTCACACACCACCATGAACTATGCCTTTACAAAGAGCAGGGATATGAGCGCGTTTCTGGCTCTGAAGGGAGCCGATGAAGGCACGGCCATGAAAAACGAATACCTGTCAAAGATCGCCGCAAAGGGACTGTCCGATGTTTCGGTGCAGCTGCAGCTTGACTGGGCTCTGGATGATCCCAAGGATTGGAAATATACCGATGCGACAAAGGTGTATTGGGATAACGGCGGAACCGACGGAATTGCCTCCCGCCTGGGTGAGTGGAATATGATCACGCTTGGGCTGCAGGAACCCCTTGTGCAGCAGGAATGGATCACAAGAAGCCTGATCCCGGATGATTCCGATCCTGCGTGGGCGGGCGTTGAAGGCGGCATCCCCGGTCTGAAGGACCAGTTAAAAGCAGGGCAATACTCCACAGGCAGTGACGGATTCATTACCATCGATTATTCCGCCCACACCCTTTATGTCAGATCCCGTTATCAGGTTTCCTATACAAGAACGGACGATACGACAGGATATGAATACTCCGACTGGTCGGATGTGGCTTCCTATGGAAAAAACGGCAGGACCATTCCCAAGTATGATACCACAACCCTTCCGGTTCCTGAGGTTTCAAACCTGCATCTGACGGATCAGCGCTCTAACGGAGAGCCCGTAGCCGCTTATTCCCTGGCCTTTACGGATGCCATGTTCCAGACGCTCTCCGATCTCTCTGTAAAGGGCGGAAGCCTTTATATCGATGTGGAAATGCGTGCCAAGGGTACCAAGGAATGGACGCATATGAGCAATGCCGACCGGGATATCAAAAACGGCGACTTTCTGGTTCCCCTGTTTCTGGCTCCCGAAGGCTATATGATCCCGGATGGCAGCACACTGGAATTCCGTGCCAGATACTACTGTGACCAGGCAGGTGATCCGGCTCCCACCTATTCTGCTTACTCTCCCATTCTGGAGATGAAGACCACGCAGATCGGAACCGGTAAAAAGAGCATCTATGAAGACGCGGGGAGTGCCGATTCCGAACCGATCTCCGATTTTGATGAGAATGTATCCTTAGAGACCAAAGAAGCGCTCATCAAATCCGCCAACACGGATAAGGGCGATGTCAAGGGTGCCACCAACCGCTACCTGCTTTTGCAGGCAAAGGAAGGCAACAAATCCGTAAAGCTGAAATGGAAAAAAATCACGGGCGCTGACGGCTATGTGATCTACGGTGCTCCCTGCGGAAAGAAAATGGAGTATCTGACCACCATAGAAAACGCCGGTACTACCGGCTATACCCAGAGCGGTCTGAAAAAGGGCGTTTACTACAAGTATATCGTAACCGCTTACCGCAATACGGACGCCGGGAAAAAAGCCATCACCACCTCCTTCTCCGCACACTGCGTGACCAAGGGCGGCAAGAAGGGCAACCCCTTAAAGCTCAAGGTGGAAAAAGCCAGGCTGACCGTTAAATCCGGTAAAAAAGTGAAGGTAAAGGGCTCCATCACCAGCAAGCTTCCCGTCAATAAGCATATCGCCGTTCTTCGGTTTGAAAGTGACAATGACAAGGTCGCAACCGT
>JAILHW010000188.1 GCA_024695605.1 Lachnospiraceae bacterium
TCCATGCTCTGATTGACCTCGGCTTCATAGTCCGGCACCAACTGCCGTTCCTTTCCGCAGGATTCACAAAACAGAGCCTCTTCCGGCATGTCAGCCCCACAATGTGGACACTTGATCACACTGCCACCTCAAATTTCTCACTCTTTTATCTGCGAAACAAATCCCTCAAATCCCGGTTCAGAGCATCTTACAAGGATACACTGTCTGCACAGTTCTTCATCAGCATGGCGATCGTCATAGGGCCGACGCCGCCGGGTACCGGCGTGATCGCACTGCACAGATCCTTGACATCCTCAAAATCCACATCTCCGCAAAGCTTCTTATCTTCCATTCTGTGAATTCCCACATCAATGACCACGGCGCCCTCCTTCAGATAGCTTCGATCGATCATCTTGGGCTTTCCGACAGCAGCGATCAAGATGTCTGCCTGTCTGGTGATCTCTTTTAAATCCTTCGTTCTGGAATGGCAGATCGTAACCGTTGCATTCTCCCTTAGCATCAGAAGTGCCATCGGCTTGCCGACGATGTTGCTGCGTCCGATCACAACGCAGTGCTTTCCTTCCATCTCGATGTTCGAACGCTTCAGAAGCTGGATGATACCGGCAGGCGTACAGGACAAAAAGCCCGGCTCGCCGATGGTCAGCCGTCCGACGGACTGGGGGTGGAAGCCGTCCACATCCTTGTCGGGACTGATGGCATTGATGACTGCCTTTTCATCAATATGCTTCGGCAGGGGAAGCTGTACCAAAATCCCCTGAATATCCGCTCTGTTATTCAGATCCTCGATCAGAGAAAGAAGCTCCTCCTGGGTCGTCTCCTCAGGCAGCTCAAAGCTTTCCGAACGGATCCCTGTATAGGCACAGGCCTTTTTCTTGTTGCCTACATATACCGTGGAGGCCGGGTCATTGCCCACCAGGATCACGGCAAGGGCCACTTCCTTTCCCTGCTCCTTCAGCGCTGCCACCTTATCTCTGACTTCATCCTTGATCTGCTGTGATATTGCTTTTCCGTCTATGATCTGCATACTTTCTCTCCTTTTTTAAAACAGTCCCGTGATCTTACCGTCTTCATCCACATCGATTCGATAGGCCGCAGGGCTCTTGCTCAGTCCCGGCATCGTCATCACTTCTCCTGTCAGTGCCACCACAAAGCCGGCACCGGCGGATACATAAACCTCTCTGATATTCACCGTAAAGCCCTCGGGGCGACCCAAAAGCGTCGGATCGTCCGACAGGGAATACTGGGTTTTCGCCATGCAGACAGGCAGGCTTCCGAAGCCCAGCTCCTCGAGTTTTTTCAGCTGCTTGGCCGCCTTGGAGGACAGGGCGATCTCTTTTGCTCCATACACCTTGGTGGCTACGCACTCCATCTTCTCATACAGGGAAAGGGAATCCTCATACAGGGGCTTAAAGTCCGCAGGCTCAGACAGTGCCGTAAGCACCTGCTCAGCCAGCTGCTGACCGCCCTTTGAGCCAAACTCCCAGACCTCGGACAGCGCAAATTCGCAGCCTCTCTCCCTACAGAACGTCTCCACAAAGGATTTTTCCTGCTCGGTATCCGACGAAAAGGCATTCAGGGTGACCACAACAGGTACGCCGTAGCGCTGCATATTTTCAATGTGCTTCTCCAGATTCACGATGCCCTTTTTCAGTGCATCCATATTTTCCGTGCCCAGCTGATCATTGGCTACGCCGCCGTTATACTTCAGCGCTCTGATGGTTGCCACAATGACGATGGCATCCGGTGAAAGGTTTGCCAGACGGCATTTGATATCCAGGAATTTCTCCCCGCCCAGATCGGACCCAAAGCCCGCCTCTGTGATCACGATATCTCCCATTTTAAGGGCTGCCTTCGTAGCCCTGACAGAGTTGCAGCCATGCGCGATATTGGCAAAGGGACCGCCGTGTACCAGCGCGGGTGTATGCTCGATAGTCTGGATCAGGTTCGGGCGAAGGGCATCCTTCAAAAGGGCTGCCATCGCACCCACCGCCTTCAGATCCTTAGCGGTTACGGGATTGTTATCCAGATCGTAAGCCACGATGATCCTTCCGAGCCGTTCCTTCAGATCCTGAATGTCCGTTGCAAGGCAAAGGATCGCCATGATCTCGGAGGCCACGGTAATGATGAAATGATCCTCTCTGACAAAGCCGTTGGCCTTTCCGCCCATGCCCACTACAATGTTGCGGAGGGCGCGGTCATTCATATCCATGCAGCGCTTCCAGACGATGTTTCTGGTATCGATACGAAGGTCATTGCCCTGCTGGATGTGGTTATCCAAAATGGCGGCCAGCAGGTTATTGGCACTGGTCACCGCATGAAAATCTCCGGTAAAATGCAGGTTCAGATCCTCCATGGGAACCACCTGCGCCATGCCGCCTCCGGCAGCGCCGCCCTTGATCCCGAAGCACGGTCCCAGGGAAGGCTCCCGCAGCGCGATCACCACGTTTTTGCCCATGGCACGCAGGCTGTCGCCCAGTCCCACGGTGGTTGTGGTTTTCCCTTCTCCTGCGGGGGTCGGATTGATGGCCGTAACAAGTACGAGCTTACCATCCTCCCTGCCCTCCAAGGTTTTTAAGCCTTCATCCGAAAGCTTTGCCTTGTACTTTCCGTAGCATTCGATCATGTCCTCCGACAGACCTGCCTGTCCGGCCACCTCGGTAATGGGCAATAGTGTTGCTTCCTGTGCGATCTCAATGTCTGATTTCATTCTTATCTCCCGTCTTATCCTCTTTGTCCCCTGAGGCGTCAGATCTCCTCTAACAGCTGTTCAAACTCAGCGATGCTCATCAGCACCTTTCTGGGCTTGGTCCCCTCCTCAGGTCCTACCACTCCGTATTCTGTAAGCTGATCCATAATTCTGGCAGCCCGGTTGAATCCGATCTTAA
>JAILHW010000242.1 GCA_024695605.1 Lachnospiraceae bacterium
CCGAGCATGGCTTCCTCCCTGGCGGAAAAGATCTCACCTGCCAGCTGCTGCAGATGCTCTTCCTCAAATCGGCTGATCATGAGCGCGGGCTCGACCGGCTCCTGTGCATCCAGCTTTTGAAATAGCATCTCCGCGATCTGCTGATACTCCTCGGTCTGAAAATCCTTCGGACTGATATAGTCCCTGACCGCCTTGTAAAACGCCGGCATCTGCCACAGCATGGCCAGCAGCAGATTGGCACTTCGCTTGTATTTTTCCTCCCTAAGCTGATCCTTTCGCATCTTTGCCGAGGCCAGCGGCTTGGGATAGGTAAAATCGATCTGCTTTTCTCTGTCTCCGATGCCGCTTGCGGCGTAGCGTTTGACCGCATCCTTTAAAATATCGGCCCGGATCACGTATTTTTCCGCGATGGCCGCCAGATAGTTTTCTCTTTGCAGCTCATCCTCAAAGGTGCAGAGCTTCTTTGCGATCTCATTGTGGAACTGCGTCTTTCCGTCCGGATCGGACAGATCAAAGCCGCGCTCCAGCATCCGGATCTCAAAGTAAAAGCCGTTCTCCGCCTCGTCTATGCGCTTTTGGAACTGCTCCGGCCCAAGCGCCTTGATAAACTCATCCGGATCCTTATACGGCTGCATGCTAAGAACCTTGGCATACATCTTTTCCGCCCGCAGGATCCCAATGGCCCGAAGCGCCGCCTTGATCCCGGCTTCATCGGAATCGTAGGCCAGAACCACCTGCTTGGTATAGCGGCTGATGAGCTTGGCCTGCTGTTCGGTAAATGCCGTCCCCAGGGACGCCACCGCCTGTGTGAAGCCCGCCTGGTGCATGGAGATCACGTCCATGTAGCCTTCGCAAAGGATCATCTCTTTTTTCCTGCTGGTCCTTGCCCAGTTCAGGCCAAAGAGCTGGTTTCGTTTGTTAAAGATCTCGGTCTCCTGGGAGTTCAGGTATTTGGGCTCTCCCTCTCCCATCACGCGGCCGCCGAAGCCGATGACCCGGTGATTGACATCCTGGATGGGAAACATGACCCGGTTCCAGAATTTCCCGGACATACCGTACTTTTCACTGAATTCTCCAAGACCCACCGCTATGATATTTTCGTCCGAATGTCCCTTGGACTTTAAATATCCGATGACCTCCCTGGAATTCTTCGGCGCGTATCCCAGCCCGAAATGCTTGATGGTCTCATCCGTCAGCTCGCGCCCCCGCAGATAGGAAAGCCCCTGCTCTCCTCTGGGATTGCGAAGACAGTTGAAAAAATACAGCTCCGCATCATAGAGCACATCCAAAAGCTGCTTCCTTCTGCTTTCCTTCTTTCGGGCCTCCTCGGGGTTTTCTCCCTCCGGGATCACGACCCCTTCCTTTTCCGCTAAAAAACGGACCGCCTCGGGAAAGGTAAAGTTTTCATACTTCATTAAAAAGGTGTAGGCCGATCCGCTTACGCCGCATCCGAAGCAGTGAAACATCTGCCGGCTTTCGCTGACGGAAAAGGACCCTGTTTTCTCATTATGAAAGGGACACAGCCCAAAATAGTTGGATCCCTTTTTTTGCAGACTCACATAACCGGAGATCAGGTCCACGATATTGCAGCGCCGCAGAACCTCATCCACGATCTCATCGGGAATATACATCTTACCCTCCGTCAGATGTGTTGCTTATCCGTCTTTTCTATCATAAAACCTGCCAGGATTTGGGAATGTACAACTCCTCGTAGATCAAAATCGCGTACCTGTCTGACATCGCCGCGATATGGTCGCAAACGATCTGCTCCTTTGGCGTACCGTCCCGTTCCATGAGCATGATCAGCTCCTTTGGCAGTTCTTCCATATGCTTGCAATAATATTCGTACAGGGTGATGATCAGATCCTCAACCTTTTTCTCTTCACCCTTGGCTATGGGATTCTGGTAAACGCGCTCAAACATGAACTGTCGCATTTCCTTCATGGCCGCATCTACCTCATCGGACATCCTGATATCATTCTGATCCATGCTGTTGATGATGATGTCATGGATAAAATTGTCCAGTCTTTCGGAAAGAGAATATCCGATCACTTCCCCGATGCTTTTCGGAACATCTGCATCTGTCAGGATCCCGGCCCTGATCGCATCATCCATATCGTGGTGGATATAGGCGATCTTATCCGAAAACCGTACGATCTTGCCCTCTAATGTGGCCGGCACGGATTTTGTCTGGTGATTCCTGATCCCGTCTCTGACCTCCCAGGTCAGATTCAGTCCGGCGCCATCCTTTTCCAGCACCTCTACGGTTCTCACGCTCTGCTCGCTGTGCACAAACCCAAAAGGGCAGATTCTGTTCAGCGCCCGCTCTCCCGCATGTCCGAAGGGCGTATGCCCCAGATCATGACCAAGTGCGATGGCTTCCACCAGATCCTCATTCAGTCGAAGGGCCTTGGCAATGGTCCTTGCATTCTGGGAGACCTCCAGCGTATGGGTCATTCTGGTCCGGTAATGATCCCCTTCCGGTGCCAGAAACACCTGCGTTTTATCCTTCAGCCTGCGAAAGGCCTTACTGTGAAGGATCCTGTCCCGGTCCCGCTGAAATACAGGGCGGATATCACATTGCATCTCCTCCCGGTCCCTGCCCTTTGAATTCCTGCTGAATGTCGCATAAGGGCTTAAATTCTGAAATTCCAAATCTTCCAATCGCTGACGAATGAGCATGGTGAAATCCTCCCAAATGTCTATTTCTGCATGATCTGCGGATTTCCTTTTTCCAACCACAGAAAAAAATTGTTTTTCCCATCTCCTGCATCTTATCGTGCAGGAGATGGGGCGCCAGGCTCCGGTGGAGCCTGCTTGGCGCGGACCGAGCCGACAGGCGAGACCTTCGAACCCACTGGGTTCGAGGGTCCTCCTGCACAAAAAACACCCCAAGCATTCTGCTTGGGGTGTTTTTCGTGCAGGAGATGGGACTTGAACCCACACGGCCTTGCGGTCACAGGCACCTGAAGCCTGCGCGTCTGCCAATTCCGCCACTCCTGCGCGCAAACAATATAATATCGAATTTTATCGGTTCTGTCAATCACTTTTTTATTTTATCTGCGCAAAATGAAAGAG
>JAILHW010000003.1 GCA_024695605.1 Lachnospiraceae bacterium
TTGTAGGCCGGACGGATGATCTTTCCGTTGTTGGCAAGCTCCTCCATACGGTGGGCTGACCAGCCGGCGATACGGGCGATGGCAAAGAGCGGAGTGAACAACTGCTCGGGAATGCCAAGCATCCGATATACAAAGCCGGAATAGAAATCCACATTGATGGAAACACCCTTGTAAATGTGCCGTTCCTCACCGATCACTTCGGGAGCCAGCTTTTCAACCAGAGAGTAGAGCGCAAATTCCTTCGTCAGACCTTTCTCCTCAGAGAGCTTTTCCACATAGTGCTTAAACAAAACCGCTCTCGGATCAGAGGTGGAGTAAACCGCGTGGCCGACACCGTAGATCAGCCCGGAATGATCGAAGGCGTCGCGGTGCAGCAGCTTCCTTAAATAATTCTTTACCGCATCCTCATCGGTCCAGTCGGAAATCACATTCATCATCTCGTCAAACATACGAACCACCTTGATGTTGGCGCCGCCGTGACGAGGGCCCTTCAGAGAACCGATGGCTGCTGCGATAACAGAGTAGGTGTCCGTCAGCGAGCTGGTTACAAGGTGTGTGGTAAAGGTGGAGTTGTTACCTCCGCCGTGTTCCATATGCAGCACCAGTGCAATGTCCAGAATCTTTGCCTCAAGAGGCGTAAAGGAAGAATCCGGACGCAAAATATGCAAAATAGTTTCGGCCGTGGACATATTAGCCACGGGCTGATGGATATAAAGGCTCTTTCCGTCATGGTAGTGAGCATAAGCCTGGTAGCCATAGATGGAAAGGAGCGGGAACAGACTGATCAGCTGCAGAGACTGACGAAGCACGTTCTGCAGAGAGGTATCGTCTGCGCGGTCATCATAGGAATACAGCGTCAGCACCGACCGGGCCAGCGTATTCATCATATCCTGGGAGGGTGCCTTCATAATGATGTCGCGTACAAAGCTTGTGGGCAGAGAACGATAGTAGCCCATCAGGTCACGGAACATCTCCAGTTCCTTCGCATCGGGAAGCGCATCAAAAAGCAGAAGATAGGTCACTTCCTCAAATCCATAGCGATTATCCCTGGAAAAGCCGGCCACCAGATCCTCAACATTATATCCACGGTAAAACAGCTTTCCGGGAATGGGAACCTGCACCCCGTTTACAATCTTATTGGCGCGAACATCGGAGATCGTGGTCAGACCTGCAAGCACACCCTTACCATTAAGGTCACGAAGACCACGCTTTACATCATATTTGGTAAAAAGCTCGGTCTCGATAATATCTGCATTTTTAGCGAGATTGGAAAGTCTGACGATATCGTCTGTAACTTCAGAAAAAACATTCGGTTCAGTCATGCGTACCCTCTCATTTCAACTCTAAGAATATCCTCACAATCCATTACATTTTAACATAGATAAACAGGGGAGTGCAAGAAAAAAATGTTGACATAAGTGCACACATTTTTGCAAAGCATCCCCCGGACCGGATCCGGAATCGGATATCCGTTTGCTGGTGGTATAAACCACGGAATTGTGCTATAGTAAATCATATATGTGCAAATTTAGACCTTCGGACAAAGTGCCCTCCCGGGACGGAGTAGTGGGGTCATTATCGAACCCGGGGGATTGGCATCATATAAAATTGAATAGATAGACAGAAAAAAGAAAGCGAGGAATCAAAGAATGGAAGCAAGGGATATTTTAAAACGTATTGACCACACCTGCCTGAAGGCATTTTGTACCTGGGAGGATATTGCAAAGCTCTGTGAGGAGGCGATCAAATATGAGACCGCTTCGGTTTGCATCCCCCCGTGCTATGTAGGAAGGGTAAAAGAGGTATATGGTGATGGACTTAGGATCTGTACCGTGATCGGATTCCCTCTGGGCTACCAGACCACGGCGGTCAAGCTGGCAGAGACCAGGGATGCCCTGGATAACGGGGCTGACGAGATCGATATGGTCATCAATATCACTGATGTCAAGAACGGCGATATGGCAAAGGTGGAGCGTGAGATCACCGATCTGAAGCATGAGTGCGGCAACAACATCCTGAAGGTCATCGTAGAGACCTGCTATCTGACAGAGGATGAGAAAAAAGCCCTTTGCCGGGCAGTGACCAATGCGGGCGCTGACTATATCAAGACCTCTACGGGCTTTGGCACCGGCGGAGCAACGAAGGCGGATGTGCTTTTGTTTAAATACCACATTGGAGATGCGGTCAAGATCAAAGCCGCCGGCGGGATCAATACCAGAGAGGATATGGAAACACTGATCGATGCGGGAGCAGACAGACTCGGATCCTCGAAGGGTGTCAGTGTTTTGGCGAAGGAATAGCAGGAAGCTGAAAAAGATCATCATCAAGTCAAAAAGCTGACCCTGAAGGCTGTCAAGAAGAAAGCCTTCAAGGGTGTGGGCAAAAAGGTGGTCGTAAAGGTTCCGAAGACCAAAAAGAAGGCATATCGCAGACTGCTTCGAAAGCGTGGGCTGAGCAAGAAGGTTAAGGTCAAATAAAGTAAAAAGTCCCTTGACTTTGCAGACAAGAAAAATTATACTAGTAAAGCGAATGTGAACGTCCGTAGATCCATTGACCCCGGCGGTCATTAGCGGACGGCAACAACATAAAATATCATAAAGAAAAGGAGTTAAAAGATGGCAGCAATTGATTTAACCAAGTATGGCATCACAGGTGCAACCGAGATCGTTTACAATCCTTCTTATGAAGTATTGTTCGACGAGGAGATGAAGAGCGAGCTTACAGGCTACGACAAGGGACAGCTTACCGAGCTGGATTCCGTAAACGTTATGACCGGTATCTACACCGGAAGAAGCCCTAAAGACAAATTCATCGTTGATGATGAGAAGGCTCACAACACTGTATGGTGGACCAGCGAGGAGTACAAGAACGACAACCATCCCGCATCCATCGAGACCTGGGAAGCCTGCAAGAAGCTTGCAGTAGAAGAGCTTTCCAACAAGAGACTTTTCGTAGTTGATGCATTCTGCGGCGCTAACAAAGATACCCGCATGGCTGTTCGTTTCATTATGGAAGTAGCTTGGCAGGCACATTTCGTACGCAACATGTTCATCAAGCCTACGGCAGAGGAAGAAGCAAGCTTCGAGCCCAACTTCGTAGTTTACACCGCTTCCAAGGCTAAGGTTGAGAACTACAAGGAGCTTGGTCTTAACTCTGAGACCGCAGTTCTGTTTAACGTAACCAGCCGTGAGCAGGTTATCCTGAACACCTGGTACGGCGGTGAGATGAAGAAGGGTATGTTCTCCATGATGAACTACTACCTTCCTCTTGATGGAATCGCTTCCATGCACTGCTCCGCAAATACCGATATGGAAGGTAAGCACACCGCTATCTTCTTCGGTCTGTCCGGAACCGGTAAGACCACCCTTTCTACTGATCCTAAGAGACTCCTCATCGGTGATGACGAGCACGGCTGGGATGACAACGGCGTATTCAACTTCGAGGGCGGCTGCTATGCAAAGGTTATTAACCTGTCCAAGGAGAACGAGCCTGACATCTACAATGCAATCAAGAGAGATGCACTTTTGGAGAACGTTACCGTTGATGAGAACGGCAAGATCGACTTCGCTGACAAGAGTGTAACCGAGAACACCCGTGTATCTTATCCTATTGAGCACATTACCAACATCGCTAAGAACGTAAACGGCGTTTCTTCAGGCCCTGCTGCTGAGAATGTAATCTTCCTTTCCGCAGATGCGTTCGGCGTTCTTCCTCCGGTATCCATCCTGACTCCGGAGCAGACCCAGTACTATTTCCTGAGCGGATTCACCGCTAAGCTTGCAGGTACCGAGAGAGGTATCACCGAGCCTACTCCTACCTTCTCTGCTTGCTTCGGTCAGGCATTCCTTGAGCTGCATCCTACCAAGTATGGTGAGGAGCTGGTTAAGAAGATGGAGAAGAGCGGCGCTAAGGCTTATCTGGTTAACACCGGATGGAACGGAACCGGAAAGAGAATCTCCATTCCGGATACCCGTGGAATCATTGATGCAATCCTGAACGGAGACATCAAGAACGCTCCTACCAAGAAGATCCCTTACTTTGATTTCGAAGTTCCTACCGAGCTTCCCGGCGTATCTACCGAGATCCTTGATCCTCGCGATACCTATGCTGATGCAGCTGAGTGGGAAGAGAAGGCAAAGGATCTGGCAGGCAGATTCATCAAGAACTTCAAGAAATATGAGACCAATGATGCAGGTAAGGCACTTGTAGCAGCAGGTCCCAAGCTTGACTAATCACAGTCTTTAAACCATTCACTATACCGGTGAATCACGATATCCTCCGAAAGCGTCCGCCTGTCTGTGTGAACCTTTCAGGGGGACCGGGAGGAAGGATATCGTTTTTCATATAGTTATGAGCCAATGGAAAGCCACGAAAGCTTTTCGGCTCAGACCCACGGATTAAGGCTTTCTTGGTTCATATTTATTCCAAGGCGACGGGCATTAATACGTGTTCTTAAAACAGTAGGCACCCAAGCATGCGGGGAGCTGAATCAAACCGGTTTGGCAATGCGGAGAGAGTCGCGCGGCTTTCTCCGCTTTGTTTTTTCTACATTCACGCAATTTTCCATAGATTTTATGAATTGAATATAGTAAAATATTGAAGGGTATGGGTTGTTCCCAAAAGCTGGTTGAAGGAGAGAGAGGACAGATGCAGAATGAAAAGAGATTGCCCAATGCTTTGAGTGGATCGGCAGGGCGCATTTATCTTTGCATACTGGGGTTTTTCTCTGTTATCTATCTGGTTTGGAGGATCGGCTGGACACTGCCCACGTATCACAGGGCAATTGATATTGTTTTCGGTGTGTTGCTTTTGTTGGCTGAATTGATGGGCGCTTTTGAGATGGTGATCCATTATGCATTGGAGATCAAAAGAAAGCCCTGTCCGGAAACTCCTTCATGGACTCCGGGAACCCAGCCGGATGTGGATGTGCTCGTTCCAACCCGTGGAGAGCCCGTTTCTGTAGTGGAAAAAACCTTAAGGGGATGCCTTTCCATGGAATACCCCAAGGGGAATGTAAATATCTATCTGTGCGATGATGCCGCCAATGAAGAGCTTCATACGCTTTGCGAAGAGCTGGGGGTCCGTTATCTGGCCAGAGAGGAGCACAAGGACGCCAAGGCCGGTAACTTAAATTACGGGCTGGAGCATTCTTCATCGCCGTTGGTTGTGGTATTTGATGCGGATATGTGTCCGAAACCGGAGTTTCTGCTTCGTACAGTGCCTTTCTTCCTGGGCGGCAGAGAGAAGGGGAAAAGTAAACAGAGCGCCAGAAACCTCGATGAAGGCGTTGGATTTGTACAGACGCCGCAGGATTTCAGGGATGCAGATCTGTTTCAGAGAGCCTTCAGAGCAGAGGAGGACCTACCCAATGAGCAGGATTTCTTTTATCTGGAGCTGGAACCAGCCAGAAACAGCTGTAATGCAGTTATTTTCGGAGGCTCGAATACACTTCTTTCCAGAAAAGCGCTGGAGGATGTAGGCGGTTTTTCCACAGGAACATTGACAGAGGATTTTGCGACAGGCATTGAGATCGAGAAGAAAGGATACCGCTGCATAGCCATCGATACACCGCTGGCATCGGGACTTTCTCCGGACAATCTCAGGTCTATGATAAGACAGCGCTCCCGGTGGGCAAGGGGCTGCATACAGGCAGGAGATAATGCCCATCTGATCACTTCAAAGGGTCTTGGCCTGATGCAAAGACTCAGTTATCTTTCTGCAGTTACCTACTGGTATGCGCCCATCAAGAGATTGGTGTATTTGATGGCGCCTTTGATGTTTCCGGTATTTGGGATAACCGTGATCAACTGTGATTTTTCCAATATGCTTCTGTTCTGGCTGCCGATGTATCTGCTGGCTTCCCTGGGCATCCGCCTGTTTTCGGGAGGGCTTCGTTCGGCGAAGTGGAGCGAGATCTATGAGGTTTGCCTGTGTCCGTTTTTGCTTCCCGGCGTGATCGCCGAGACCATCGGTTTTTCCAAGGTGGATTTTGCCGTGACGGATAAAAGCGGTAAAGGAGGGTGGCGGAGCTGGTATCCCCTGCCGCATCTTTGTCTGATCGCTTTGTCGGTATGGGGCATTGTGAATACCGTGCAGCGTCTGTATTGGGAGAGAACCAGCATCTACCTGTTGTTGCTGTTTTGGCTGGTATTTAATCTCTATGAGCTTTTATATGCACTGGTGTTTGTGCTTTCCTGTCGAAAGCTGCCGCCGGTGAGAGAACGTGAAAAAAGGCTACGCCGCTATCATCTGAGGGGAGCGTGGCGGATGAGTCTTTTGAGCATAATCATACGTATCTTTAGAGATACTGAAAAAAAGGAGGAAAAGGTAGCATGAAACTCAAAGGAAAACGTCTGTTGGTGTTTGCGATCGTTGCGCTTTTGTGTATCGGGTATGCGGCTTGGGTGTTTGCATCAAGTCCTTACAATTTTGAAGTAAGTCATGATGACCCGGTCAACGGCATTGTGCTGTATGATGGTACGGTCAGCGCAAATACGGTGAGTGGCAACTCCGGCACGGTGAGTGGCAACTCCGGCACGGTCAGTGGCAACTCGGGGAGCGAAAGCACGATCAGTGCCAATACCGTAACGTACGGCGCTGATATCGGTTTTAAGATCACCGGTGAGGATGAGCTTGAGGTGGAAGCCTATATCACAGGGACCTATTCCGGAGAGGATGTAACCATCCCGGATACAGTAACCTATATGGATGACGAGGGAGTGGTAGCTACCTACAAGGTGGTTGGACTTCAATTAGAACAGTCAGATGACAATCACGCATATTGTGATGTCTCAAAGCTGGATGCTACGATGACGGTTCCGGAGGATCTGAGAACCATCTACGGAAATCTGTTTAACTGGAATGTATATAGCGGCATAAGAGATCTGGAAAACGAGGAGTACTGTGGCATAATGGGATCGGCTGCTGATATGAAGGCTCCGGATACAGATCAGGTACTCACCTCGATTCCGGCCTTTATTTCGGATCATTATGAAGATGGCGCTTACTATCTGGGCAAGTGCCTGGTTCGTGTGGATCCGGAGTATGAGGGCGATTTTGCCGTTAAGGAAGGAACCGTGTGTGTTCTTGCATCTGCCTTTGAAGGATGTAAGAAGATAGATGCCGTTACTCTGCCCGAAAGTGTGGAATTTATCGGTATGCGCGCGTTTACCAACAGCTCCGTGACAAGTGTAAATCTTCCGAAAGGAATGATCGGTCACAGCAATCAGATCACGGATTATACCTTCTACAGATGTGATAAATTGAAGAATGTTACATTTGACGAAGGCGTTACACTTTCTAAGATCGAACAATATGCATTTATGGACTGCAGTGCGCTGACCGGCTTTGAAATGGAGAAAGCGGGTGATCTTTCTACATTCTGCTTTGCAGGAGCATTTGACCCGGCAGCAAATGTGAAGATTTCACTTTATGCATCGCAGTTTAAGAATACTAAAAGCGGAGTAATGAGTTATGATGCACAACCGGCCCAGTTTGCAGCATCCGGTATCAAGGAAGTAACCTTCCTTTCCGGAATCGATGCTGAGAATCAGAAACTGATCGATGAATATTCACAATCTTATCCTGATAGCCCTTTTGAACAGGAAAACTTTATGCATATTTCAGCGAGCTGCTTTTATAACTGTACGAATCTGGATACGGTCAATCTGAGTGATTCGGTATCATGGATTGAGCCACAGGCCTTCGAAAGATGTATCAATCTAAAGGCTGATGTGATGGGAAACAAGGATTGCAATGTGGGTAAACTTGGGTACCGATGCTTTGCGAAAACAGGATTAACAACCATTACCATACCGGAGAGTCTGTATAGTTTCGATGGCGGCGTTTTTGCCGAGAATCCGGATCTTACAACTGTGAACTGGTATTGCGAGAATCTTTCGCTAAATTCATCGATGCCTGTGTTCGCTTTTTTCAATGATTGCGTTAATGGTGGTTCTTCGCTTTATATGACAGATTGCACAACCTACAGCGGGAGCGATTACTACGGAAAGCAACCTGAGAAAAATGGCAACACCTTTATTGAAACGCTTCACATTTATTCCCCGATTGCTGAAAGAGCGATGGTCAGAGATTGGATTCATAATGATGTAACTGATAAATGGGAAGAGGTTGAGAAAGAAGGATATCAGACAATAGGAAACTTTTTCTCCAAGCAGCCCTACCTTAAAAATGTGTATATCCATAACGAGGCTGATGAGGATATTGTGATTCCGAATGAGTTTATACAATTCAGCCCGGCGTTGAAAACGGTAGAATTTGACCATCCGGAATGTGTCAAAGAGATTCTGAGTAATGCATTTGCATTCTGTCCGAGGCTGAACAGCTTTCCCTTTGCTGAGTTGACGGGCTTGGAACAGATCCATAGTAACGCCTTTATTTTGAACAGTAATGGTATAGGATACAGCACATCAGAGATGGAAGGCTGGAAATCCGGTGATCCCAAAACGGGTTATGGGCTTATGGGTCCCTTGGATCTGACGAAATGTGTATGTCTTGAGAATATCGGTAGTGCAGCATTTCAGGGGCAGTTCCATATCACCAGCCTTTCCTTGAATGAAAAGACATCTATGGAAAAAAGCAAAGCCGTATTCGATGGATGTACATCCTTAAAAACGATCACTACCGAAGGACCTTTGATTCATCTTGGTGGTGGAGATACAAATGGAAGTTATAGGGATAAGGGTCTTGGATGCAATTTTATGACAAAACTGACCAAGAATTCCATTCGAATTCACTTAGGAACTGATGTAAGTGTTTATAACTTAGGTATTGATAATGTACCTGCAAATGATATCATAACCACCATTACAGCAAGGCATGCAGAACAGATTCCGGTAACGGGATATTTTTCCTGTCTGCTTAACCTTAAGTATGTGACGTTGGGCGAGGTAGAAAAGATCCCGGACGCAACCTTCAATGATGATGTTGTATTGAAAAAAGTCAGCTTGCCGGATACAACCATTCTTGGAGATGGGAGTAGTGTATTCTATGGCTGTAACGACTTTACGCTGGATGCTCCCAATCTGACAACCGTAAATGCAAGCGCACTTCGGCATAACGGTATTAGAAAGCTGTCTTTGCCTAAGGTGACAACCATTGAAGGCATTCAACCATTTGAAGGGATGATCCGTCTGGAGAAGCTGGAGCTTCCGAGCCTGACAGAAGTGGGAAACAGATTTTTCTCAAACTACTCTTATGTAAATAATTATACGCAATTACCGATGCTTCGTGAATTGGAGCTGCCTTCTGTTAAGACGGTTGAGGACTATGCTTTTGCGGAGACTGCTTTAGAGACCGTCAGTCTGCCGAATGCGGAAACGATTGGAGATTATGCATTCTTTAAAAGTCCGAATTTACAGACGGTTTCCATTCCGAAGGCAAAGAGCTTTGGCAATCAGGTGAATGATACTACCGGCTTTATGACGTTCGCTTACTGTCCGAGGCTTCAGACTGTTGAACTGGGAGAGGATTTGAAAAACGCACAGTTGGCAGATTATATGTTTGCTTTCTCAGGTCTTGAAGCCTTTACGATTCCTGAAAATGCAGCCTTAGGAAAGTTTATGTTCTATGACTGCGATTCCCTCCAAAGTCTGACTGTTGGGGAGGGCGTTAAGCAGCTGAGCTGGTTCTTGTGTAACGAATGCGATGAGCTGACAGAGGTAACGCTTCCCACGACGTTGGAGGAGGTTAGCTGGGCGGCCTTTAAGAATACGCCGAAACTGACAGAGATCGTTATTCCCGCTTCTGTCATAAAGATTGATGATGATGCCTTTGCCATGTATCGGAAGACTCGTGACAAATTTGAGATCACCCTTCTGGGTGCGCCGTATATCTGTAATGATCTATCCGGAGATGAAAAAGAATTCAACAGACGTAGTGCTGCCATATTAGTAAAAGCAGAAGATGAATATACTTCAGAGGATGATGTGAAAGAGCTTGAGGAGCTCATTGCATTAAAGCCGATCCCGGATGGCAGTGTGGTGCTGTGTGCGGATGAAAAAGCTTACGATGCTGCTGATTCCTATAAGCAGCTGTATGCTGACGAGCTTTCCAAGCTTGAGATCCTTCGTATGGACCATTATAAGGCTGTTGTGAATAACGGCGACGGAGACGGTGAGTATGTAAAGGGTGCTACGGTTGCCATCAGGGCAGAGGAAGCAGGGGCGGATAAGGCCTTTGAAAAATGGATCAGCTCCGATGTAACCTTTGCAAATGACAGGGCGATGGAAACTTTATTTGTAATGCCCGATAAGGACGTTACCATATATGCTGTTTACAGAGATAAGAACAGAGTGGCCTCTCCTGTGATCGATCCTGCTGAGGGGATTTATGAGTCCGGACAGATTTTGATCCTCTCGAGTGATACCGTGGGAGCGGATATCTACTATACTACGGATGGTACCCTGCCTTCCGTAGCAAGTACCAGATATACCCGACCTGTGATGCTGTCTAAGACAGCTGTGATCAAGGCATTTGCAGTCAAGGATGGTATGGATGACAGTTCCATCAGCGAGGCAACTGTTACGATCAAGGAAGAAGCAAGCGTGACAAAAGCACCGGAGGCTGTAAAGAATCTGGTTGAAAACGGAAAGGATCAGACACTTGTTACGGCCGGCTCAGCAGAGGGCGGAACGATCGTCTATGCCGTAGCCGAAGTTGGCGCTACACCCTCCGCAGGCAGCTTTGAGGAAGCGCTTCCGACAGCAACGGATGCCGGCTTCTATACCGTATGGTACAAGGTGAAAGGCGATGCGACCCATAGTGACACCCGGGCAATGCCTCTTGTTGTCAGGATCGCAGAAGCGGCAGGGGAAGAGCCGACACAGAATCCGGATGACGGAAAGGATACTGTATCTAAAAATACGACCGATCAACAAATCGAACAGCCGAAGGATGATCAGGGCGACGAAAGCGGTAAGGCTGAAGAAGGAAAGAAACCGGAAGAAGGGCAAAAGCCTGAAGAAGGACAAAAGCCTGAAGAGCAAAAGGCAGCACCCAAAGAAACCGGAACTGTTCTTGAGGATACCGAGAACAAGGCAATGGTAGAAGTGATCTCCGGATCCGGTGAAACACCTGCTGTTTCCTACAAGGGAACCACAGACAAGACGGCTAAGGATGTAACCGTTCCCGATACGGTAACCATTGACGGCGTAACCTATGATGTTAAAGCTGTGGCAGATGGTGCCTTTAAGAACAACAGCAAGGTAGAAAAGATCACCGTTGGAAAGAATGTTGAGACCATTGGTAAGGATGCCTTTACAGGATGTAAGAAGTTAAAGAGTGTTACCATTGGCGAGAATGTGACTGAGATCGGTAGCGGTGCCTTTAAGAACTGCAAGGCCATCACCAAGGTCGTGATCACCTCCAAGGTGAAGCAGATCGGTGCCTTTGCATTCAAGGGAATGAAGAAACTGAAACAGATCATCATCAAGACCACGAAGCTGGAAAAGAAGAAGATCCATAAGAACGCCTTCAAGGGCGTTGGCAGCAAGGTGAAGGTCAAGGTACCGAAGGCTAAAAAGAAAGCCTATATTACATTGCTCCGAGGGAAAGGACTTACCAAAAAACATAAGATCAAGTAGTCAGTACCGCACTTTTATGGTGTAAAAAGGAGGAAAAGTAGCATGAAACTGAAGGGAAAACGATTGCTGGTGTTTGCTATCGTTGCACTTTTGTGTACCGGGTATGCGGCGTGGGTGTTTGCAGGAAGTTCTTACCACTTTGCAGTAAGCCATGATGACCCTGTTGACGGCATTATACTGTATGATGGCACGGTCAGCGCAAATACGGTGAGTGGCAACTCCGGCACGGTTAGTGGCAATTCGGGGAACGAAAGCACGATCAGTGCCAATACCGTTACGTATGGTGCGGATATCGGCTTTATAATCACCAATGAGGATGACCTCGAGGTGGAAGCCTGCATCACAGAGGCGTATTCCGGTGAGGATGTAACCATTCCCGATACGGTAACGTATATGGATAATAAGGGCGTGGTTACAACCTACAAGGTGGTTGGACTTCAATTAGCGCAGTCATATGACAATCACGCAAATTTTGATGTCTCAAAGCTGGATGCTACGATGACGGTACCAAAGGATCTGCGAACGATCTACGGAAATCTGTTTAACTGGAAGGAATATGTAGGACAAAGATCTCTTAAGGACGAGGGGTATAACAATGTAGCTTTGATCAATTCTGTAGATGTTCCGGATTCGGATGGGGTGAAAGCAAATCTGCCTCATTTTATCACGGATCATTATACAGATGGTGCTTACTATCTTGGGAAGTGCCTGGTACGTGTGGCACCTGATTATGCCGGAGATTTTACGGTAAAGGACGGAACCGTCTGCATTCTGGCCTCCGCATTTGAGGGTTGCAGCAAGATCGGTAAGGTAAGTTTACCCGATTCAGTAGAGTTTATCGGCATGCGTGCCTTTACAAACAGCTCTGTTACGAGCATCAATCTGCCGAAGGGAATGATCGGAAACAGCAATAAGATCACCGACTATACCTTCTATGGATGTAAGAATTTGAAGGAAGTCATATTTGATGAAGGCGTGACACTTTCATGGATCGGTCCCTTTGCATTTATGGATTGTTCGGCTCTGACCGGTTTTGATATGGAAAAGGCCGGAACACTCTCATATTTCTGCTTCGCAGGCGCATTTGATCCTAAAGCCAATGTTGAGATCTCTATGCACGCTTCTCAATTTGGTGAACATCCGTATCTTTTCTCCGGTGAACTGAGTGCTAACGCTAATCCGGCAGTATTTGCTAAATCCGGTATTCGGAAAGTGAACTTCCGTCCAGGATTTGATGAGATCGCACAAAAAGAGATTGAGGCGCGTTTGGGAACCGATCATGGTGAAATAGCCGGATATGGCTATAGAGAAATAGCTTCGGATAGTTTCTACCATTGTCAAAACCTGGAAGAAGTTAATCTGAGTGACTCGGTTTTGAAGATTGGCGCAGAGGCGTTTGAGGGCTGTATAAACCTGAAAGATGATATTTTGGGCCAAAAGGATTGCAAGGTACAGTTCTTGGATTATCGTTGCTTTGCAAATACCGGCATGACAACAGCTACAATTCCGGAGAAGATTACTGATGCTAATGGCGGCGTATTTGCTCTTAATCCGCAGCTAAAAACAATGAACTGGTATAGCCGGGAGTTATATGATGATGAGTATTCTGATAATATTTTTGGTTTACTGAATGACAGTTGCATGGATTATAAGGCAAAGTATATGACGGAGTTTGATCATAATATTACATCGGATAAATATGGTCAGCAACCGATAAAGAAAGACAATACCTATATAGAAACTCTTCACATCTATTCGTCGATTTCTTGCGAAATAGATGGTGAAAAAAGGGATTCTTTCGCGAATCAACCGTATTTGAAAAATTTGTATATCCATAATGAGGAGGATGTGGATATCTTTATTCCACGAAGCTTTATGCAGTTTAGTCCTGCGCTTGAAAGGGTTGAATTTGATCACCCTGAATGTGTTAAGGTAATTGGCGAAAATGCGTTTGCTTTTTGTCCGAATCTGAACCACTTTCCTTTTGAAAAAATGACGGGCCTGGAAAAGATTCAAAAAGTTGCTTTTCAATTGTCCGGATATGTATCTTCCAGCAAGTATAGCAAATCGGGCATGGAGGAGTGGAATGCAAGTGATCCGAAAACAGGCTATGGTCTGATGGGACCTTTGGATCTTACTAAGTGTGTAAACCTTGAAAAGATCGATGATGCTGCATTTGAGATGCAATTCCATATCACAAGCCTTGCATTGAATAAAACAGCTTCGATGGAAGAAAGCACTGGTGTATTTGACGGATGTATTTCCTTGAAGGAAGTCACCACAGATGGAGAACTGAAAAATCTTGGAAAAGATGGTTTTGGTCAAAATTTCTATTTACCGATGAGTGAACATTCTTTCCAGATTTATTCCGGTGCTTCTACCTCTATGTATGGTGTGAATGATGTAGTGACTACTATTACGGCAAAGCATGCAAAGAGTATTCCTTATTCGACTCTTGGCTATTTTTCATCGTTATGGAGTCTTAAGAGCATTACACTTGGCGAGGTCGAAACGATACCGGATCGTACCTTTGCCTATGATGTGGGATTGAAGAAGGTCAGCCTCCCCGACACGAAAATACTTGGGGACGGCAATGACTGTGTGTTCTATGGGTGTGATGATTTCACACTTAATGTACCGAATGTGACAACGGTTCGTGCTAATGCACTCCATTGTAACGGGATCAGGAACCTGTCGATGCCGAAGGCAGAGACATTTGAAGGGGAGCGGCCATTCGAGGGAATGCTCAAGCTGGAAAAGCTGAGTCTTCCCAGCCTTACCACAGTAGGGGACAGCTTCTTCTCAAACTATGGACTTACTGGTTTGCGCACTTCGGAGATTCCTACAGGGGAACTGTTGCCTAATCTTCGCAGTGTTGAGCTTCCGGCGGTAAAGACGGTGGAGGCAAATGCGTTTATGGAAACTGTGCTGGAAAAGGTGGAACTGCCGGAAGCGTTGACGGTGGGAGATCGTGCATTCTATGGAAGCCAAAATCTGAGAAGCGTTTCCGTACCGAAGGTTAAGGACTTTTCTGTCAACGGTTCCCGGTCCGGGAATGCAACAATGACTTTTGCAGACTGTCCTTCATTGGAGTCGGTTGAATTGGGCGAAAACTTAAAGAGTATTACCTTTGCGGATTATATGTTTGCAGGCAGTGGGATCGAAAACTTTACGATACCGGGCAATGCTGTTTGCGGCAAGTTTATGTTTAACAACTGTGATGATCTTGAAAGTCTGACTGTTGAAGAAGGCGTGAAGAGTCTGAACTGGTTCATCTGCAATGAGTGTGATATGCTATCTGACGTACAGCTGCCTGATACGCTTGAACAAGTCAGCTGGGCTGCATTTAAGAATACGCCGAACCTGACACAGATCACGATTCCCGGGTCGGTTACCGAGATCGAGGATGATGCGTTTGCACTGTACAAAAAAGTGAGAGCGGATCAGCTGGAAGTAACGTTGTTTGGATCACCTTTGATCAATAACGGCATGAACGACGAAGATTATAATGTTCGCGCAGATGCTGGTCTTATCATGAAGCCTGATCAATGTAATACAGAGGAAGATGAGGAAGAACTGCAGGAGATCATAGGATTAAAGCCGATTCCGGATGGCAGTGTGATCGATTGTGCCGATGAGAATGCATATCGTGCTGCCGTAGCTTATCAGGAAAAATACCCGGATGAGCTGGAAAATCTGAAGATTGTCAGAATGAATCCTTATACGGTGAACGTCAATAACGGCGAGGGTGACGGAGAATACCTCAGAGGTACAACGGTGACGATCAAAGCTGACGCTGCACCCGCGGATCAGGTGTTTGAAAAATGGATCAGCGCTGATGTGACATTTGCAGATGATCGTGCCGAAGAAACTACCTTTATCATGCCAAAGAAAGCAGTTGAGATATCTGCGATATACAGAGACCGGGATGCAGTTGCTTCACCGGTGATCGATCCTGCGGATGGAATTTATGAAGACAGACAGGCGGTGATTCTGACCTCAGATACAAAGGACGCAGAGATTTACTACACGACAGACGGCAGCGAGCCTTCGACGCAGAGTACGAAGTATGTACGTCCGTTCTTTGTTTCCAAAACGACTGTGATCAAAGCAATAGCTGTAAAGGAAGGCTTGAAAGACAGTCTGGTAACAACAGCAGCGATCACGATCAAAGAAGAAGCAAAGGTGACAAAAGCACCGGCGGCTGTAAAGGATCTGATTGAAAACAAAGAGGAGCTGGCGCTCGTTACGGCCGGCGCAGCAGAGGGTGGGACGATTGTCTATGCCATATCTGATGATGGTACAGTGCCAAAAGCAAGTCTCTTCAGCGAGGAGCTTCCGAAGGCAGCCGATGCAGGATATTATACCGTTTGGTATAAGGTGCAAGGCGATGCGACCCATAGAGACACCCAGGCAATGCCTGTTGTTGTCAGGATCGCAGAAGCAGCC